>JAGLLG010000023.1 GCA_023140635.1 Candidatus Pacearchaeota archaeon
CTTCAATTGAAATGACTTTCTGTTTTGGGACTTTTACTATTGCAGGGGTTTTATCAGATGCCTTGTATAGATATTTAAATTTCTTTTTTAGGTCTAATTTATCAATCATAACTATATTTACAGATAATGAAATATAAATATTTCTATTTTAAAAGATAACGATTCGCTTCTTGTATTTTAAAAACTTATTTTTTCGATTGTATCTTCCCCTCAAGATTTGCCTCCTCCAGAGCCATATCTTTCTTAATATTTTCCAACAATTTTTTGTTCCTTTTCTCCGCTTCCTCTCTTTTTGCTTTTAATTCTGAAAAAAATCCTGCCTTGTAGATTTTATAAGTAGTATCTGCTCCAGTGTATCTCCGTGATATTGGCTCCATGATATAATCTTCTCCTAAAATTTTTATTCGTTGTTTTCCTACTTTTTTAAAATTATATATCATCGAGAAATCTATCGGGGTTTTCATCATGTCTCCGAAGTATTCTTTTATTCGCTTATTTTGGTTTATAATTCTCGTATCTGGGGAAAGGCTGATTATCCCTATTTTGTTGTATCTCTCGGTATTATAAAATTCTTGCCATTGTCTTTCTTGGACTTCTAAGAATTTTTTGGATTCTTCCCTCGTTGTTTTTATAATTGCTTTTTGATGATTAATTATCTTTTCTAATTCTCCTATCCTCTTTGCAGCCCCAGTAATTTTTTGTATTTCTCTTAGTGCCTTAATCTCGTTAGAGGTGTAGCTGGTATCAAGTACGCCTTGGTGATTTCCGTTTTCATGGTAAGTTCTTCTTGTTATCTCTTCAGCCTTTTGCGTTTCTGTTTTTGAAGCAGTTTTGATAAGTTGATTTGCAATCTTTTCCCAAAATGTCTTTTTACGGAGCATGTATGTAAGGGAATTTATCTTTATTTAAGAATTACTATACTTTTATATAATTGATATCTTTAGGAATTTTATGGAGAAATCGGAAGTTGAATCCTACATAAAAGCTGGAAACATCGCAAAAGAAATAAAAAATTTTGCCAAAGAAATCATCAAGTCCAATATGAAACTTATTGATATTGCCGAAGCGATTGATGCGAAGATTGACGAACTCGGCGGTGAATCCGCATTCCCTGTCAACTTATCATTAAACGAAATTGCGGCGCATTATACGCCTACAAAAGATGATGAGACCGTCGCTGAGGGAATTTTGAAGATTGATATTGGCGTAGCTGTTGATGGCTATATCGCTGATACTGCTTTCTCTATTGATTTAACGGAGGACGGGAAATTTAAGGAGATGATTGAATTGAATGAGAAAATTTTGTCGGAGATAACTGAGATTATTAAACCTGGCGTTGAGGTTCGCGAGGTCGGTGATGTAGCTCAAGATATTTTGGAGGAATGGAATGAGGATAATAATTCTCGTTTTGTAATGATTAAAAGTTTGTCTGGGCATTCGTTGGCGCAAGATACGATTCATGCAGGTTTGACGATTTCTAATTATAGGAATGATAATCAGAATGAGTTGGACGGAGCATTTGCAATTGAACCTTTTGTAACGACAGGTGTTGGCGATATTTACGAGGGTAATGCTGGAGGGATCTACGTTTTGCAATCTGATGAACCTGTTCGTGATAGGGATGCTCGAGAAGTTTTGAAATTTATTAAAGAAGAATATATAACGCGGCCTTTTTGTTTGAGGTGGTTGGAGAAAGAAAATTTTGGTAAATTAAAATTTGTTATTTCTAGTCTGGTTAGACAAGGAATTTTGCACGAGTATCCTTTGTTGATTGAGAAGAGCAAGGCACCGGTTAGTCAGATTGAGAATACTTTTATTATTGCTGATGAGGAAGTTTGGTGCACAACAGGGTAGAAAAAGATTTTAATTTAAATGATTATTTTTCTAACTTAGCCAATTCCTCAAATAGTTTTTTCTGTTTTCTATCCAACCTTTTAGGCGTTTTTATTTTCAAATTAATAAATTGGTCTCCGATTCTGTACCCATTAACATTTTCAACTCCCTCTTCTTTTAATCTGACTATTGTTCCGGATTCTGTTCCAGAGGCTATTCTAATTTTTTTTGTTCCCGTCAGCGTCGGAACAGAAATCTTACAACCCAATGCCGCCTGCGAGAAATTTATTGAAAAATCCATATAAATATCGTCTCCATCCCTTTTGAAAATCTTATGAGGTTTTATATTTATTATAAGAAACAGATTTCCATTTTTTCCATTTTTAATCGAATCTCCTTTTCCTTCGACTCTTACTACCTGATTATTATCAATCCCTTGAGGAATTTTAATTTTAATTTTAATTTTATTATGAACTATTCCATTTCCGTTACAATGTCCGCATCTGTGTTTAGGAATTTTTCCTTCGCCACCACATTTATCACAGACCACAACCTGACGAAAAATACCGAACGGGGTTCTCTGATTGATTTCGATTCTTCCCTCTCCGTGACACTTGTCGCATCTTTCTAATTTTTTATCTTTGGCTCCAGTTCCTCCGCAAAATTCACACGAAACGTTTTTTCTTATTTCGATTTCTTTTTCACATCCGAATGCGGCTTCTTCGAAATCTATCGTTAATCCATATTGCAAATCGTCTCCTACTCTTGTACGATGTCTGTCTCGAAAAGAACCTCCTCCAAATTGACTCTCGAATAAATCTTTAAAAATATCTGAGAGATTATCTCCGCTAAAACCACCGAAACCTGAATTTCCGAATCCTTGATTGGGAGCGTCGTGTCCAAAAGAATCGTATTGCTTTCTTTTTTTGTCGTCGCTTAAAATAGTATAGGCCTCACTTATCTCTTTAAATTTTTCTTCGTATTTTTCTTTTTTGTCATCTGAAACTCTGTCCGGATGATATTTTAACGCTAATTTCTTATAAGCTTTTTTAATAGTATCTTTATCTGCATCCTTATCAACTCCCAGAATTTCGTAATAATCTTTTTTCGCCATAATCTGTCAACTTATTTTTAAAATAAAATAGATACTTATTTCTTCTCACTACTTTCCGCTTTATCCGATTCCTCATCAACCACTTCAGCATCAACCACTTTTTCGTCCGAATCTTTTTTCTCGTCGTCTTCTTTTTTCGAAGCTTGTTCTGCCGTAGCTTGTTGATACATTCTGGTTCTAATTTCTTGAGATATTTTCTGAACTTCTTCTAATTTATTTTTAATTTTTTCAACATCATCTTCTTTAATTAATTCTTTTAACTCCTTCAATTCCTTCTCAATTTTTTCCGTAGTTTCTTTGTCTACTTTTTCTTGATATTCTTTCAACATTTTCTCGGTAGAATAAACTAAAGATTCTGCATTGTTTTTAACTTCGATTTTTTCTTTCTTTTTCGCATCCTCTTCTTTGAATTTCTCAGCTTCTTTGACCATTTCTTCTATCTCGTCCTTATCTAAACCTGAGCCACCCGTGATAGTTATTTTTTGCTCTTTTCCAGTTCCTAAATCTTTAGCAGAAACGTTTACAATCCCGTTCGCATCGATATCAAATGTAACTTCTATTTTAGGCACTCCTCGAGGAGCCGGAGGGATTCCTACTAAGTCAAAATTTCCTAATGACTTGTTATCTGACGCCATCTCTCGTTCTCCCTGTAAAACATTTATCGTTACGGCAGGTTGATTATCGGCAGCGGTAGAAAATGTTTGACTCTTTTTTGTAGGAATTGTTGTGTTCTTTTCTATTAGGGGAGTTTTAATCCCTCCAAGAGTTTCGATTCCTAATGTTAATGGTGTAACGTCTAATAATAAAATATCTTTCACATCTCCTCCTATAATTCCTGCTTGAATGGCTGCGCCTAACGATACTGCCTCGTCAGGATGGACTGATTTATCTGGAGTTAGTTCTGTTATCTCCTTGACAATCTCTTGAACTTTTGGAATTCGTGTGCTTCCTCCAACTAAAATAACCTTATCAATTTTGTCTAATTTAGAATCCTTGATTGCCTGTTTTGTTGGTGCCTTAAGTTTTTCAAAAATATGTGAACAAATTTCTTCAAATTTGGCCCTTGTTAATTCTATGTCTAAATGTTTCGGTCCAGTTTGATCGGCGGTTACATAAGGGATATTTATTTTTGTAGTTTGGGTCGAGCTTAATTCTATCTTTGCTTTTTCGGCCGCATCTTTAAGTCGCTGTAAGGCTACTAAATCTTCTCTCAAATCAAAGCCGTTTTCTTTTTTGAATTCTTTAGATAAATAATCTATTATAATGTCGTCTATGTCGTCTCCGCCTAACTTACTGTCTCCGCTGGTAGATTTGACTTCGAACACTCCGTCTCCCAATTCTAAAACCGAAACGTCGAAAGTTCCTCCGCCAAAATCGAAAACTAATATTGTGTGTTCGTTAGATTTTTCCATGCCATAAGATAGTGCGGCTGCGGTAGGTTCGTTAATAATCCGTTTAACATTCAATCCTGCTATAACTCCCGCATCTTTTGTTGCCTGTCTTTGAGAGTCTCCGAAATATGCTGGAACTGTTATCACTGCCTCTTTGATTTCTTGTCCTAAATAAGATTCTGCATCTTTTTTTAATTTTTGTAGAATCCTTGCAGAAATTTGCTCCGGGCTGTATTTTTTCCCCTCAATTTCAATTTTTTCCTTCTTTCCCATCAATCTTTTTATGCTTCGAATAGGATTTTTTGGGTTTGCAACGGCCTGCCTTCTTGCAATTTCTCCAATCAAAACTTCGTCGCCTTTTATAGAAACCACACTGGGAGTTGTATTATTTCCTTCGGAATTTGGAATAATTTTTGGCTTACCACCCTCAAGTACACTTACCGCCGAAAATGTCGTTCCTAAATCAATTCCGATAATCTTACTCATTTTTTTTTCTCCGCAATTTTAGTTATCTTAACTTTTGAATGTCTTATAACCTTATCGTTTAGTGTGTAGCCCTTTAAAAGTTCTTCAATTATTTTTTCATCTTCCTCTCCTTCTTCTTGGATTAAGGCTTCGTGGATTCTGGGGTCGAATTTCCCTTCTGCTTTGATAGGTTTTAATCCTTCATTTTCTAAAATATCATAGAATTCTGAATAAATCATGTTTATACCTTTGTCGTCTAGATGTTCTAATGCTAGTTCAAAATTATCCAAAATTCCTAACAGTTTGAGGATTAAGTCTTCATTAGCATTTTTGAAAATTATCTTTCGTTCTTCTTCTGTTCTTCTTCTGAAATTTTCAAATTCAGCCTGTAATCTCTGTAATTGCTCGAGATGGATAATTCTTTTTTCTTCTTCTTTTTTCGTCATTTTAAATATTTGTGTTGACTTTAACCCAACAAGTTTATTTTAAATCAACAAGTATATAAGGCTTTCTGTCATTGAATGTGTATGGAATACTTGAAAGAGATTAGGATTCTGAATCTTGAGCCTTCGGATGAACAGCCGCTTAATGAAGAAATACAATGGTTTTCGAACTGTCTTGGGATGTTTAATAAGCGAGATAAGGAGAAATCTTGTTTTAGGATTTTTATTCATTTGCTGGAGGAACGAGGGTATTTGTCGTCGGAGCAACTTGCGAAACGTTCTAATCTGTCGAGGGCTACAGTGATTCATCATGCTTCGAGGTTGATTGATTCTGGATTGGTTATGAAAAAGGAGCAAGGATATTTTTTGAGATTTGATAGTCTGGAGGATTTGACGAAGGAGATTGAAAAGGATGTCAGTTTAACTTTTAAGAGGTTGCGGAAGATTTCTAAAAAGATTGATGAAGAATTAGAAGGATAAGAAATTAGGGGTTATGTTGTTTGTTCTAGTAGTTAGAAATGGTACGTCTAACTTTAGCTAAAATATCTTGAAAAACTTTGACAAATTTTTTATCATAAACAACAATAGGGGTTAGATTAACCAATGCTTCTACAAATTTTTTATCATAAGGAATTTTTCCTAATAGGGGAATTTTATTTTTTTGCATGAACTCTTCGATTTTTTTGCTGAAGTCTTTATTTAAATCATATTTGTTTATTATAATTCCATAAGGAATTTTAAAGTGCTGGACAATTTGTAGGGCTCTTTTCAAATCGCTTAGTGCGGAGGGATTTGGTTCAGTAACAGCAACGACATAATCAGAACCCTGAACCGAAGCGATAACCGGGCAACCTATCCCCGCCGCAGAATCTAAAACCATTATATCTGCATCTTTTGCTTCAGCTAATTTTTTTACTTCATGGACTACTTTTCCGCTTCCACTTTCTCCCATTTTTAACTGCCCAAAAACTAAAGGAAAATCATAATCTGTTTCTGCTTCTCCAACCGTAGCATTTTTTACTTTTTTTAGTTCGATTCCTTGGGGGCACAAAAGTTTGCAGGCTCCGCAACCCTCACATAAAAATTTATTTATTTCAGGCAAAGATTTTTTTTCATTCCAAGAGATAGCGGAAAAAGTGCATACGTCAACGAGACTTTTACAATCTTTCGCTTTTTCATTTACAAAAGCTTTTTCATTAGTTGATATTTCTTTTTGATTTTTAAAATTTTTAACCCCAAGAACTAATGCTAAATTAGAAGCATCTACATCACAATCAACTGCAACTATTTTTTGTTTTTTGGCTAACAGAACCGCCAGCGAGGCTGTTATCGAACTTTTTCCTACTCCTCCTTTTCCGGATAAGATTGTTATGGTTTTCATTTTAGAAATTCGGCAATTTTCTTAATTGCTTTATGTTTAATTACCTCGCCCTTTGAATACGCTTCCTGGATTTTTTTACTATAAGGAATCTCAGCCATTATTTCAGAGTTAAATTTTTCGGAAGTTCTTTCTATAATTCCCTTATCAGCTATATCGCTTCTATTTAAAACTATTTTTGGTTTTATCTTTAGTTGTCTCATTAATTCTAGGATAAGTGTTAAGTCATGGTTGCCAAGAGGGGTTGGCTCGGTAACGGCGATTCCTAAATCAACGTCGAGCAAGGCAGAAATTACTGGGCAATGTGTCCCTGCCGCGGTATCAATGATTATATAATCATAATCCTCAAGTTTTATAGCTTTCTTCATAGCATTTACTATTAAACTTGATTCTTCTACTCCAGGTTTTATCCTTCCCGAGAGTAAGGTAATATTCCCCTTTTTACCAACAAAAATTTCTCCTACTTTTTGTTTCGCTTCACTTATAGCGTCGACAGGACAAACAATTTTACAGGATTTACATCCATTACACTGCTCTGGAACAAGAATCGGAAACTCTCCTCTAATCTGGACTATTGCATTCTCTTTACATACCCTATTGCATTTCCCGCATTTAATACATTGACTCTTATCAATTTCAGGAATCATAGTTTCCACATCTTTGATTTTTTTAAGATTTATCGAGAGAATTATATCATCATCGGGACAATCTACGTCGGCATCCACAAGTAAAACTTTGTTTTCCTTTGATAACTCGGCGGCTAAAGCCGTAGACACTGTAGATTTCCCTGTTCCTCCCTTTCCTCCAGTGATTGCGATTTTCATTTTTCAAACAAATTAAATTTTAATTTAAAATATTTCTTAAATTCCCATATGCTGTGGACCTGTTGCATTAGTCATCTCTGTCAACTTGCTGTCTATAAAACCTTGCACAAGATCTTTGATTTTTCCTTGTCCTTGGTAAATTTTAATTCCAAATTGATTAAATATAGAAAATGCTCTCGGTCCAAGATTTGTAGTAATAACTGCCTCTACTTTTTCATTTGCAACAATTTCGCCCGCTGTAATTCCAGCTCCACCCATTTGTGCTTTCGCCGTATTTTCAATTGCTTTTACACTTTTTACTTTTTTATCTTCAATTTCTACGATTAAAAAATAATTGCATCTACCAAATTTCGCATCTATTTCACTTTCTAAATCTTTTCCTGTTGAACTTATTGCTATTCTCATTTTTGCCTCCTTACAATTTATTTAATTATTCTCTCGTCATTGACGAGCCACATTTTAAGCACTTTTGCTGATAACACGGAACCCCCACTTGATGAACCGTTTTCGTCCCACACTTTGGACAAACACAATTACCTGATGGACCTGCTCCAAAACCACTCATTCTTCCTCGACCAATCCCCTTGTCTCTTCCTCGACCTCTTCCTGTTGGTTGAACCATTTTAAAATTACCTCCTTGGATTTTAATTGAATATCCCTTAGCAATTGCATCTGCAATTTTCCCCCTTCCGTCTTTAAGTAATCTTGATAACGTGGATTGGCTTATTTTCATTTTTTTACTCGCTTTTGTTTGTCCCATCCCTTCAGAATCAATTAACCTTATCGCTTCTATCTCGTCAAAACTAAGAACCTTTTCTTTTAAATGACGCATTGGAATTCCTACAGGTTTAAAATAAGTTACATCCGGCTGGAAAAAAATTCTTTTGATTCTTTTTGGTCTCATTTAACTTTCTCCTGAAAGATGGGTGAATGAAACTCTTTGATTTACTTTGGACATTTTATTCTCTTGTTAAATTTATTTTACATTCAGGACATTTAATTGTTGAACATGGAACTCCTCTTTCATGCTTTTTCTTATATCCACATTTCGGACAGATACAATCACCTTCAGGTCCTTTTCCTTGAGCTTCTTTAATTGCATCTTTAAATTTTCCTTTTCTCTTCCACCCAAATTCCTTCCCTAGTAAAGGTTTGAAATATCCTCGCTGAATATTATGAGATTCAATTTGTATCGAGGTGTAATTAAGCTCTTTTATCTGGGAAGTCAATATCTTTCTTAATCTACTAGAAATTTTATCAGCTTCATCTACTTTTAGTTTTGAAGAAAGTTTAATAGTTATTTCTGCAAAAACTTTTGTCCCCAATTTTTGTGTTTTTAAATTTGTTAATTCTATTTTTTCTTTTTTTATTATATCTCTTATTTTTCCCTCAGTTTTTGGAGAAGATGCTCCCAATAAAGCGTCGGTAGTTTCTTTCCCTAATCCAAAGGCTTCTTTTGTTATATATAATCCTATTAATAACGCGATTATTGAATCGAAATGAATCCAATATTTTGTTAAAACTAATCCAATGAAAACTCCTAACGAAACTAAAACATCAATCCTTGAATGAATTCCGTCGGATAATAGGCTTACAGAATTTTCTTTTTTACCATAATGGATCTTTAGTTTTGACATTATGAAATTAATCAAAGCAGAAGAACCCATCACGATAAATGCAATATACGAAATTGTCACAACAGGTGTTCCTAAAAATCCCCTTACAGCGTCGTAAATAATAAATAATCCTGAACCGAAAATTATTAAAGTTATTAGAAAGCCCGAAATGACTTCTGCTTTTTCATGCCCATAAGGGTGCTCTTTATCTGCGGGTTTTTTAGCCGCTTTAATTCCTATTAGATTTATTGTTGAGGCAAAAACATCCGTTCCAGAATTTACTCCATCTGCTAAAATTGATGCCGATTTTGTAAAGATTCCTGTAGTTATTTTACATACTGCTAAGAAAACATTTGCAACTATTCCTAAAATTGAGATTTTTTCTTTCATTCTTTTATGTTATCAGTCCTTTATTCCTTTTAACCTTTTCTCAATTTCTTTCATTTCTTCTTTTAAGGTAGTTAACTCTTGTTCTAAGAATTGTTTTTCTTGTTCATCAGTTATTACTGTCGGCTGGAATCTTTGTGATGGTACAGCTCTTGCTCTCCATGCAAATCCTCTTCCTCTTCCAAATCTAGGAACCTCATAGCCTACACAACGACCCATTCTTCTTCCAGTCATAGGTCCTTGTCCCGCTGGTCCTGTTCCGTCTCCTTGTGGCATTTTTATTTTACCTCGCCTTTCGGCTTTTAGTTATGAATATATATGCATAATACTATTTAAACATTTCTATTTTGAATAATCATTCAAAACTCTTGGAATTGATTCTATTCTCTAACCAGTATAACTTCGAGAACCATCACCTAATGCGGCTTTCGCGCTCTTGAGATATCTTGATTCTACCTGTTGATATCTTTGCTGATCCGACTTTGATACCGACGGTAAAACTTTTTCCATTGCTTTGTCGAAGTATTTCTTTGTAACTTGTTTGGCTTCAATATTATCTCTAAGTGCAAGCATCGCTGCTTCCCTTACTAAGGATTCTATATCTGCCCCCGTGTAACCTTCAGTTTCCTCAGCTAATTTATCTAGATTTACAGATTTGTTAAGAGGCATGTTTTTTGTATGAATTTTCAGGATTTGTAATCTTCCCTCTTTTTCTGGAACTGAGACATAGACAATTCGGTCGAAACGTCCTGGACGCATTAGTGCAGGGTCGAGAATGTCTGGGCGATTTGTTGCTCCTATAACAATCACATTTGTAAGATCTTCAATCCCATCCATTTCTGCTAGTAATTGATTTAGGACATTCTCTGTTACTTTTGCTCCTCCACCGTATGACTGTCCCCGCTTTCCTGCAAGAGAATCTATTTCATCAAAAAAGATTATGCAAGGCGAAACCTGTCTTGCTCTCTCAAATATCTTCCTAATCCCTTCTTCTGATTTTCCAACCCACATGCTTAAAAGACTTGGGCCTTTTACCTGAATAAAGTTTGCTTCGGATTCGTTGGCGACGGCTTTTGCTAGAAGGGTTTTACCTGTTCCTGGAGGTCCGTAAAGTAAGACTCCTTTTGGTGGACTTATTCCCATTCTAGTAAATGATGCAGGAAATTTTAAGGGCCATTCAACTGCTTCTTTTAAATCTTGTTTGACATTCTCAATTCCGCCGATATCATTCCACTTAGTATTTGGAGTTTCTACAAGAACTTCTCGCATTGCTGAAGGCCTCACAACCTTTAACGCTTCGCTGAAATCTTTTTGTGAAACCCTCAATTCTTCTAATACTTTTTGAGGAATTTCTTCGTCTTCTTCAAGATTAAATTTCGGAAGATTTCTCCGTAGAACAATCATTGCAGCTTCTTTTGCTAGGGAATTAATATCTGCACCTACAAATCCATGAGTCTTTGAGGCTATCTCTTCGAGGTTTACTTTTGTTAAGGGCATTCCTCTTGTATGAATCTTTAAGATAGAAAGTCTCCCGGCTTTATCAGGGACGGAGATTTCTACTTCCCTGTCGAAACGTCCTGGACGTCTTAGTGCTGGGTCGAGGGAATTCGGACGGTTTGTTGCTCCGATGACCACAACCTTTCCACGAGACTTTAACCCATCCATCATTGTTAATAATTGTGAAACGACCCTTCGCTCAACCTCTCCGCCAGTTTCTTCTCGCTTTGGTGCAAGGGAGTCTATTTCATCTATAAATATAATGGAAGGTGCATTCTTTTCTGCTTCGTCGAAGATTTCTCGAATTTTCTTTTCAGATTCTCCATAGAATTTTGACATAATTTCAGGACCATTTAGTAATATGAAGTGTGCTTCGGATTCGTTGGCGACGGCTTTTGCTAGGAGGGTTTTACCTGTTCCGGGAGGTCCGTAGAGTAAGACTCCTTTTGGTGGTTCTATCCCTAATCGCGAAAAAATCTCTGGTCGCTTTAATGGGAGTTCGACCATTTCCCTAACCTTCTTAACTTCCTCTCTTAGTCCTCCGATGTCTTCGTAAGTTATTTGGGGAATTGATTCTTCTGAGATCTCTACTGCTTTTGGACTCAAAGTTATTTCGGTGTTTTCAGTGATGATGCAAGGTTGATTAGGGTTTGTTGAAACAATTGCGAACCGTATTTGGGTTAGTCCTCCAGACATTCCTCCGAATCCCATCTGATTGAAAATCTCTCCCATATCCCCTCCAAATAAATCTCCAAATCCGTCTGACATTATGTCTTGCCGACGCTGAGCTCCACCCATAACAACTATGTCTCCTTTTATAACTGGCTTTCCTAAAAGTCCTCTCTTAAAATTTTCAGGGTCTCCTTGAACCATAATACCTTTCTGTGCAGGTGCAATTGTTATCTTCTTCGCTTCTTTTATTCTTGCCTTCTTAATTTCTACTTGTTCTCCAATTCCAGTCTTAGAGTTTTTTCTCGTTATACCATCCATCCGAATAATCTCTTCACCCATATCTGCAGGATATGCTCTGTCAACAATAGAGTAAGTTTCTCTGCCCCCCTTTATAGAAATAATATCTCCCCTTTCAAGTTTAAGTTCTCTCATTAAATCTACATCAATCCTAACGATTCCTTTATATGCATCATCCTGTAATGCTTCTACAACTCTTAGTTTAATCGTGCTGTTTGATTCTTCTTTTTTATTTGCCATTTTATTTTTATCTGTTTATTTTACTATCTTTGTTTTTATCTATTTGGGATTTTTTGGTTTGTCTTGTGACGCTGTCACGCGGGAAATTCGGTCGCGTTTCACTTGCTGCGAATTTTACCATTTGAAATTTAGGGATAATCTTCCGAAGTCTTCCATGCAAAGATTAACCATTTCATCCATTTGTTTTTCCTGTTCGTTCATAAAATCGATAATTTCTCGAGGGATTGATACAGCATAACTATTCCCAACATATCTAAGCTTTACTTGGAAGCTTTTTTTCTTGAGGTTTTGGAAATCTTCATATTCTTTTAAATCTTCTGGATGAATAATTTGATTTCTACAATTTTCGCATTTTACTGTTCTAAGATGAAAACCGTTCTTTTCTATTGTTAGGAGTTTCATCTTTTTCCCACAGTTTTTGCAGAGGATAATGTTATCAAATATATCTGACATGTATATACTTGAAGTGTATACTTTATAAATGTTGTTGAGGTTTTGGCTTTGCATAAAACTTAATCTATTTCTTTAATTTAGGAAGTTGAAGATAAAGTCTTATAAAGTAGATTTGGTTTTACGTTGGATGAAGAATATAAAGAGGTATTGGAAAAAGATTCGGGATTTTTTGCAGGAGGATAGTTGGGTTTCTTTTGCTGTTACGTTGTTGTTAGCATTTATTATTATCAAATTCGTTTTTTTCTCTGGGCTTTCTTTTTTAACTGGAACAAGTTTGCCATTAGTCATTGTTGAGAGTTGTTCTATGTATCATCATGAGGCTGGACTTGAAAAAACATTTGAGAGTTCTGTCTATGAAGATTATGATATAACTTTGGAGGATACTTCGGACTGGGATTTTCAGAATGGGATTAATAAAGGTGATATGATTTTTGTTGTTGCGGCTGAAAATATTCGAATAGGAGATGTGATAATATTTAATGGGGGTACGACGAATCCGTTGATTCATCGAGTTGTTAATGTTGGCGATAGTTATTCTACAAAGGGAGATAATTATAAGACAAATTCTAAGCAACTACCCTCTGAGAAGATTATTGAGGAAGATCAACTTATTGGGAAGGCATTGTTTAAGGTGCCTTTTGTTGGTTGGGCAAAGTTAATTTTCTTTGAAGGAACAAGGGTTCCGAGGGACAGAGGTTTGTGTAAATAACAAGATAGTGTATAGCCCGGTGACATATGTCACCATCAAAATAATTTTCAAAATCATTGAAAACATCTCCCGGACTTTTTCCTTCCAAGCTTGTATGAGGTCTGAAATGATTATATCTCATCCGAAACAATTCTAAATCCTTATTGCAAAAATTCAACTCAGCCTTCAAGGTCTGGAACAATCTCTCAACCTTTCCAGAAGTCGTTGGAGAATGAACTGCCGTTCTGATATGTTCAATACCTCGCTTCCTACATTTTCTATCAAACCTAGAATGCTTACTTTTTAATCCATAAGCCGAACCGTTATCCGAAAGAATTTGTTTAGGCTTTCCATATTTCTCAATTGCATCATCAATCACTTTCATGACAGCGTCGGTTGTAACTGATTTCATTACAACCATGGCAATGGAATATCTTGAACAATCATCCACAATCGATAAAACCCATTTGCCCTCGACTTTCTGGTCGCTGTGATCAATTTGCCAAAGAGAATTCGGATGTCCTCTTTGCCAGCGGACATATTTAACTCGCTTCTTTTTTCGTTTACTTGGATTTGTTAATTTATGCTTATTGAGAATCTTATTAACCATCCAATGTCCAACCGGAACATAATTAGTAATTTTATTTTCCCCCCAACCAGTTTTCTTTCTTAATGAGATTATCTTATTCTCGATATCCTTCGAGAGTTTGTAATAAATTGTCTTTGGCTTTCTTGATTCATCCTTCATATCCCAATTATCAAAATTGTCCAATCTATTCGTCCATCTCTTCAGAGTTCTAATTGTTGTTTGATAATTATATTTTGCTTTTAGAATTATTTTACATTGAGAGTAAGAATGTCCTGCAAATTTTAGCTTGAAAAACTCTTTTCTTATTAGCTCTTTTTTCATAAACTAAGAAAAGAGTTTGTTTGGAAATTGATTTGTGTGATTTAATATGTATGTTGGCTAGTGACATATGTCACCGGGGAGCACA
>JAGLLG010000024.1 GCA_023140635.1 Candidatus Pacearchaeota archaeon
AATCGTTCTGATACTCGACCGTCCATGTTGAAACAGCCTGTCCGTCTGAAAAACCTATTGATACTGGATTGTTATTAACCGAATCATCTCCAATCAAATCCGCTTCCCAAATTACAAACAAATCGATTCCTTCACCGTCACAATCAGTCCCTTCTACTGTTAATGAAACTTGCTGACCCTCTATCGCCGACGCTGTTGACCAATAGGCATTTGTTAAAATGCATTGAGTTGAGGGAGTTGTTCCGCTTCCACCGTCGCTGGTTCCGCCATCATCTTTTCGCGTAGCAGTTGTTGTGAAAGTATTATCTCCAGAAATAACATCATTTCCAGCTGAGTCATTACTCAAAACACGATAATGATATAAGGTATTCTCCTGCAAACCTGTCAGAGTTACTAAATGCGAAAGAACGAATGACAAAACAGCCTCGCTGTTTCCATAACTATTTGTTAAACCATACTCCACAATTGATGTTGCAGCTTCATCAGTTATCCAATTTATCGTTGCTGAAGTTGTAGAAGGGGTTGCTATGATGTCAGAGATTACCAAAGAACTATTACATACCAAATCATTTCCATCACAATCCTCATCTATACCGTTGCCACATATCTCGGTTGCCCCCGGATAAATTGAGGGGTTCGAATCATTCACATCCCCAGTATAAACCCCCTCCTTCAAAATCAAAGTATCCCCGCCAACCATCTCTCCAAAAGCCTTATGCAACGTCGCCCAAGGATTCCCATCCGTCCCGTCGCCAGTCGTGTCATCCTCCGTCGGAGAAATATAATAAGTCGCCCCACTGACAGAACTAACTAACACCATAAAAAACAAAAACACCAAAATAAATTTCATCCCCCTCTTCTTCAACATCTCAAGATAAAATAGTTTAAAAATTTAAGGCAACAGTTTACCTATTCAAATCCCCTCGCTTATCTTTCAAAGCATCAAAAACAAGGATAATAGACAATGAAGCCACAAAAGCCAACAAAAAGCCAAATAAGCCTATCGGAGCGGTTTCAAACACCAGGTTTAACGGAGAGTAGATAATAAGCAATGTGGCCAATATCGAAATAATCGATGCGTAGATCAAAGGCTTATTTGTAAAAAGAGAACGACCAAGAACCTTCTTTCTGAAAGATCTAAAATTAAAAGCATTTGCTATCTCAAAAAAGATAAGAGTCATTAATGCAGTTGTCCTAGCAACCACAACTTCTTGTTTTAAAACAAAGAGAACAAAGCAGAAGACTCCAAGAGCGACGAGACCCATTATAGTTCCTGCAATCAAAATTAAAGCTATAAGTTTTTTATCTAAAATTTCTGATCTCTTCCGAGGTTTCTTTTCCATAACGTCTTTTGAGGATGGATTAAATCCAAGGGTAATTGCAGGAAGATTATCTGTTACAAGATTCATAAATAAAATTTGTAATGCAAGAAGGGGTAAAGGCAGTCCCAATAAAATACCTAAAAAGACTACAAGAAGTTCGGCGTAGTTACATGAAAGCTGATAAGTAGCAAACTTTTGGATATTATTAAAGATCGTTCTTCCTTCTCTAATTGCAGAGACTATTGTTGCAAAATTATTATCCTTTAGCGTTAAGTCTGCTACCTCTCTCGTTACATCTGTTCCCCCAATACCCATAGCAACTCCAATATGCGCTTCCTTGAGGGCCGGAGCATCATTCACTCCGTCACCCGTCATTGTCACAATTTCCCCGTTTTGTTTTAGTGCTTTAACAATTCTTAATTTGTGTTCCGGACGAACTCTTGCAAAAATAACAGCACCCCTCACAACTCTTACCAAATCCTCATCACTAAATCTATCTATTTCCTTACCTTCAATAATATCTCCTTTTTTAAGATTTATTTGTTTTGCAATAGCAATTGCGGTTTCTTTATTATCTCCAGTAATTATCTTTACTTTTACTCCAGCAGCATAACAGAGTTTTATAGCGTCCTTTACCTCTTCCCTTGGAGGATCTTCCATCCCAACCAACCCTAGAAAAATAAGTTCTTTCTCAAATGAATCTTTCTTAGAATCAGAATTTTTATAAGCAACTGCAAGCGTCCTCAAAGACTTCGATGTTAATTTTTGGTTCGTCTTTATTATAAGTTTTTTATCATTCTCACGAAGTGTAAAAATCCCATTTTCTCTTTGGATAAATTTACAATTCTTTAATAGGACCTCCAAAGCACCTTTTACGTATATCTTAGTCCCATTTTTTTCTTTGACTTCTACAGACATAAGTTTCCTTTCTGAATTAAAAGGAATCTCCCCCTTTCTTGTGAAATTCAGATCTTCTATAAAAATCCCTGCCTTTGCAGAAGCAATCAACAATGCTCCCTCAGTAGGAGTCCCCATAAGATCATATTCATTATCAGTTCCCTTTCTTTTAATTTTTGAATCATTACATAATGTTCCAGCCTTCAGAAGAAGATTTAATGATTTATTTTTTTGAATATCAACCTTCTTCCCATCATATGAAAAATCTCCAGTTCCTTCATAACCTGCTCCAGAAACATCAAAAGTTTTATTGTCGCAAAATATCTTCCTTGCAGTCATCTCACTTGTTGTTATGGTCCCTGTTTTGTCAGAACAAATAACTGTAGTTTCTCCGAGAGTTTCAATAATAGACATTCGATTGACTATTGCATTTTCCTGAGCCATCCGATAAGCGCCGGAAGCAAGAGTTGTCATTAACACTACAGGAAACCCTTCGGGAAATGCAGAAACAGATAAAGCAATTACTACGATTAAAACGTCAATAAATAATTCGTAAGAGAAAGGAGTAGTTCTCACCAACATAATAAACCCTGTTAATAATGAGACTGCTAGTGCCAAATAAACCATATATTTTGTTATCTTGTTTACCTTTTCTTGTAAGGGCAATTCTTTTTCCGCAGTTGAAATCATTCCAGCGATTTTTCCGAATTCACTATTCATCCCAGTATGCAAAACTTTAGCCACACATCGGCCATTAACAATAAGGGTTCCCATAAAAATCTGGTTTTCTTTTTTGTAATCTTTTTCATTTTTCGCTTCGAATTTTTTAACTTCTTGGACTTCTCCAGTCAAAACAGCTTCGTTAACTCTCAATTCGTTTGCCTCCAGAATCAAACAATCTGCAGGAATTTTTTCCCCAGTTCTTAGAATAATTATGTCTCCTGGAACAATCTCTTTTGATGGAACTTCAATTTCCTTACCATCCCTTACAACTATTGATATAGGCATAATCATCTTTTTCAGGGCAGATATCGCTTTTTCGGCCTTGTACTCTTGCAAAAACCCTACAACTATCACAACAAAGATAACTACTAAGATTGTATATGCGGTAACAGATTTACCAACGAAGAAGGAGATCAACATCGCCACAAATAACAAATAAACAACAAAATTATTTTTAACCTGTCTCAAAAGGATTCTCAATGGTGAGAGATGCAGAATCTCTTTTAATTCATTGAGCCCATACTCTTTTAACTTTTTACTCGCCTCTTTTTCGGTCAAACCTTTTAAGTTTTTCATAATAAATGTTTTATTTTCTTATTTAAATTATCTATGTTTTTCAGCTTTTGGATGCTCATAACCCAATTTTTTTCTAGTCTTAAGATATTTAATATGCTTTTTTCTTTCTTTCAAAAATTTGTTAACATCTAATCTATATTCATCTATCATCCTCGAGGCATGACTTCCTCCCAAGAAATGAGGCATAATAACATAGGTTGCCCCTTTACAGTACAATTCGTTTGCCTCTTCGATATTATGAGAAATAACAATTATAATCGCATTTTTATTTACTTGTCTAATTTTACTAATTAATAACAGGTTTGCCTCAAACTCAGGTATTGTTGAAACAACCATTTTGGTTTCTGTTAAATTTAATCCACTTAAAAATTCGTCATCATCCACATCACCATAGATACATTCAATTTTCTCTTTAGATAATTCCGAGATTGTTTCAGGATTATAATCTACAACTATAAATTTCTTTTTCAGTTTCTTGAAAGTATGCAGAAGGTCATAACCAATCCGATTGTACCCAAATAAGATACACTCATAATCCTGAGATCCTTGTATTTCTTCTCTAAGCTTTTTCCTTTCAAATATTGATAGGTATTTAGACAGGTAAGGATATATCTTATCTGAATAGGTTATAAGATATGTGGAACCTGAGATAGTTATTAAACCAACAATAGTAATAAGTGATAAAATTTCCCCAGTTAAATGCCCAGCACTAACACCCAATGCTATAAGAATCAAAGAGAATTCACTTATTTGGGCTACAGTAAGGCCTGCTTGGAAACCTACTTTTTTCTTGAATCCTAAAAGACCCATTAGTATCATCACGATAAGTGGGTTTCCAATAAGAATGAATGAGGAAAAAATAACTGCAGGGACAATAAGTTGACTTATGCTTCCAAAAACCATTTGTGATCCGAGAAGTATGAAAAATAGGATAATGAAAAAATCTCTTAAAGGCCTCATTTTTGAGCTAATTTCATAATTATAGGGAGACACTGAAAGGGCAACACCTGCGATTAAAGCACCTATCTCCATTGAAAATCCAAGATGATAAAACAATGCCGCTAATCCCAGACCCCATCCAATAGAGAATAAAAATAAAAACTCTTGTGACCTAGCAAAAAAATCTGAGAGATGGGGTAGAACGTAAATACTTATCAGAACAAATCCTACAATTAATAAGATTCCACTTATAATGGTTCCAAGAGATATACTTGCCATACTTAGATTGCCTGAAAAAGAAGAAATAACCATCAAGAGAATTATTACAAAAATATCCTGAACCAATAAGAAACCGATTGAAACTTTCCCATATAATTTTTCCGTATCTTTCTTATCAGATAACAGTTTCATAATTATAATTGTACTACTAAATGTCAAAGCTATGGCAATATATACTGAAGCAATCGTCGTGAAACCAAGGGCTCTACTTATAAAAAAACCAATTAAAGATGTAAAAGCAATCTGACCGATACCTGTGACCAGAGAAACCTTACCTACCTCTTTTATGACCTTAGGACTTAAACTCAGACCAATAATAAAGAGAAGCAATACAACCCCTATATGCGAGAATACTTTTATCGTTTCAGTAGACTCAACAATGTTCAAAAAAGAAGGGCTAACAATTATTCCTGCAAGAATATATCCTATTATTAGAGGTTGTTTCAACAATTTTGTTATCCCTGCAACTAAAACTGTTATTCCAAGGATGATGCTTAATTCTACGAATACTTCCATTTTATTTTTTCTTAAAGAAACTAATTGCCTCCGCTAATTCTTTATGAGTCTTTGCGTATTTTTTAATGTCTATTTTTTTAACATAAGCCTCACATGACTGGACTAATGCCTTTGCTCCTGCCTTGGTTCCCTCAGGATGTGCATGACATCCCGCACCCATTGTTGTGATAAAATCAACATTACCCATTACGTCGATAAAAGGTTTCAACAATGTAGGATTAAGTCCCCCAGAAATAATCGGACAGCATTTTTTTATCCCCCTCCAACTATCGTCTTCAAGAATAACATGATGCGCGGTATCCTCATGAACAAGTTTCAAAACATCCTTATCGTTTTCTGGAACCGTCGCCCAAGACTGTTCGAAGAAATGACCTTTCGCTAAAAGTTTCAAAATATTATTTGCAGCGGTGATATCTTCTTCAGGATTTCCCTGCATTTTCCCAACACCCGCCGTCCCCGTATGAATTCCCGAAGCCCCTGCCAACCTCGCAAATTTAGAAAGAACCAAAACCGTAAAACCAATCGGATTCTCAGGACGAGTAAACGCTCCGTGAGCAGCCCTATGAAAATGAATAAACACATCCGGATATTTTCTCCGAAGAGTCTGCACCGCCATCCAACCAGCCGTAATCCCATCAATCAAAAACGCGTAACTTCCAGACTCAAAACCAGCGTCCCTAATCATCTCACATCTTTCAATCATCGTGTCAAAGTCCGACGCTGAAACATTAAACGAATGAACTTTTTTCTTCCCCGTTTTTTTCACAGCTTTGTCCATCGCCTCTTTCACGTGTTTTACCATTTTATCATACGGGCAAAAATCCTGATTTGCTTGTGGCTCGTCATTCTTTACAAAATCTCCACCTCCAACCCAAAAATCATAAGCCACCTCAGCATATTCTGTCGACGTGAGTCCCATCTTTGGTTTCACGATAGTCCCTAGAATAGGTCTATCGTAAACATCTAGATACTTTCTCATATCATCCAAGGTATAACTCGGACCATCGTACTGTTCTAACATTACCGGTGGGAACCAGACATCAAGAAGTTTCAATGCATTAATCTGTTTCATCCCCAAGACGTTTCCCACAATATAAGTTAAGATGTTCTGGATATTCCCCCCTCTATCAAAAAGTCTCCAAGGATAAGCAATCCAAACTAAATTCTTCTTCAAATCAACTTTATAGACTAAAGCATTCATCTCCTTAGAAAACGGAGTTTCTGTTTTTACTTTAAAGTTCGTCCCCGTAGAAGATTCTGCTGCAATTTCTGCTGCAGCCTGCAACATATTTAAGGTTTTATCAGGAATTAAATGAAAAACAGCAAGCATATATTCCCCATTTTTTGGATTAGACAAATCAAAGTTCACATAAGATTCTTGTTTCGGATTCAATGATTTTAAGAATTTATTTATCGTCATACTTCACCTTATATTATGTTAAAATTATGATTAAAATACTTTTAAATGTTTTTATAATGTACCATCAAGAAACAGAAAAAAACAACCCTAATAAACCAACTCGAACTCACCAAAAATCTTCTTCAAAACCTCTAAAGCTTTAAAATCAATCTTAGATTCTTTATTCTGATTTGCTAATAATTGTTCTTGCAATTCTTTTGTATCTGACTTAATTAATTTTTCCCCATTAAGTTTCTGTATTTTTGAACCTTGGACAACAAAAATATTTTTCAGGAAAAATACTTCTGCACTTGAATCTTTACTCTTCAAAACAAATCGTGTCCGTTCCATTGATGCGATGTCGCACCGTTGCGTATATTCTATCAAAGCTGTTGTGATTTCAGCGGCAACCTTTCTTGCATTGTCGACGGCTTTGCTCTGTTTTGCAGTTAAATTGTCCTTCTTTGTCTTAGTTTCTTTCGATTTTGCAATATCTTTTTTTGTCTTAGATATAGCTTTTAGATTTTCTAAAAACCTTTGAGGAAACCTGCCAGATTTAACCAACTTTTCATCGAATTCCTTAAGTATTAAGACCTCAGATTTTTTCTTCAAAAGAGCACCAAGCATCCCAAAAACATCGTCATAAATCACATCAATCGATTTCTCCTGAGGCCGTTTCTCGATCCGCTCCCGCAACTGCTTGAACCTTTCAATATAATCAATCGCGTTCTTCGTCAACCTATCAAGATCTTTCCC
>JAGLLG010000025.1 GCA_023140635.1 Candidatus Pacearchaeota archaeon
GATAGAGTAATCATCAGGGTATACCACTACAACGCCCGAGTCAGATACCCCATAAGCATATCCTACCTGCAATCCCATTTCCACGTCGAAGATCGCTGCTTTCGTTGATACGTTGTATTCTATTACCGTCGTTAAATCTTTTATCCCCAAGTATGAGATATTGTCGCTCCCATAGACCGGCCAGGTCTGATAGCATAAGAGTCCTTTTTCATTATAGATCCTTGGGCTAGAACCAGTTCTTGGGAGTGCTACTAGTTTGTTGTTATAGAGTTCTGGAACAGTGTAAGTGTCACATATCTGTTTTGTTTCTCCAGAGGATAGATCTGTTGTCGTCGTGAAGGTAGGAGAATAAAACATTGATAAATTTGTGAAAGAGGAACCTATTCTTCCCATACCATATGAACTTGAAGATAGACGATTTCTTAGAATTATATTTTTTAGGTCTGTTTTAAAGTTGTTTTCTAGTGTTGAGCACATTTGTATTTCCTCGTTTGGAAGAGTGATAAATCTCGGAGGATATATTTTAGAAGTGTTCAAATTTACTGCAGTGAATTGTGAAATCGTGGGACAAAGATATTGTTTGATTTCGTCGTTTGGGATGTTTGTGTTGTTGATATAGAAATAGAAATAGAATCTTGGATATATTGGTTTTGAGTTTCCTTCTCCATCGAAGTCTGGGTCTAAGTAAACTAAAGATGAAGGATAGTCATTTAGGTTATGTTTGTAGACTTTGTGGAACTCTGTATTAGGAAAGACTCCGTTGTTGGTGTCTGTAGAAAGAGAAGTATCTGCATATACTCCCTTTGTCATTAATGGGGGATTGTTGTATGAGAAAGGAAACGTTTGCCATGTTGTTTTTGTTTTTATATCATCATTTACTATTCCTGTTGTTAAATTGAAGTCGTTTGTGAGTCTTGCATAAAATGGGTAGATATGAAAATTTAGGTATGGAACGAATCTGTCGCCGACTTGGAATGTGCATTTTGTGTAAGCGAAAGTGTCTACTCCGGGTTTCGCCTCCAAAATCGGAAGCTGAGATGTTGTGCCGTACGTTCCGGATTCGTCAAAATATGTTCTACTTCCTTGATGGAATTCCCATGTATAGATTGGATCTTCATCTAATCCGAAGTTAGGATTACTATTTGTCACCCTCTCTACGATTCCTTTTGTCCCATCCCATTCCCCAAAGGTATCGTCGTCGTAACTTAAAACACATTCTTTTAAAAGGACCGGGTCCTGCCTTGCTTGAATCAGAGTTGTTAAGAGAATAAGAATTGTTATTACAAAAAGCACTTTTTTCATTCTTCAGATACAAAGAAAATCATTATTTCTTCCAGGCATTTATTTTTTAGGACTGTATCTTGTATCGCGTCGCACGAGTCAAACCTCTCGTTTGTTACAGCGAAGTTATACAAACATTGGTCTTTTAACTCCTCGAGCTGGTCGCATTCAGCCTCGATGTCTGGAGTCGAATAAAGTAAAATACATTCTTGATTAGGTGTTGGTACCGCACATTCTTGTATTTTTATTTGGAGTGATGTAGTTCGGTTTAGTTGTGGCGGGGACGGCGACTCTGGCAGAAAAAAATACATAGCAAGAACTATGATTGTTAAAATTATTAGTAATGTCGTTATTATCGTTAAAATATGGTTAGGTTCTTTTTTACTAATCTCAATAGATCCTATAACCTGTTCCTCCATAGTTGAGGGTAGCGTTAATTGTTTTTATATGTTATCTTTTTTCAGTAAATTTATAAATTAAGAATCCTTTCTATCCTAATGAAGTTTTGTACTAAAAAAAGAGGATTATCACCAGTGATTGCTAGTATCTTTATGATTTTATTGGTGGTGGTTTTGGCGGCTTTAATTTTTTTATGGGCTAGAGGTTTTATTAGCGAACAAATTGAGAAGTTTGGACAACCTATTGATAACCTATGTAAGCGGGTCGATTTTCAAGTAGCCCTTATTAGCAGCGGTGCGTATAATCTTCTAGAAATTGTCAATAGAGGAGATATTAATATTAGCGGACTTGAAATTAAGATGTATTCTGAGGGAAATTCCGAAATTATTCGAGTTAATATAAATATCCCTGCTGGAAAATCTGCAAGTAGCGAAGTCTTCTTAGGTGTCATGCAAAATGGTAAGGCTCCAGATAAGATCGGAATCTTCCCAATATTAACCGGAAACATTCGAGGCAAAAATACAAATAAAGTTTTTACTTGCTACAAAAATCAAATTTTTTTAACTTATTAAATTTTCAATGAAATTATCTTAGAAATATTCTCTTGCATACTCACCCCATAAAGATTTGTAGCCTCGGAAATCAGTGTATCATTATGAGTAACAATAGTATATTGACCTGTTGTCATATATTTCTTGATTAACGCAGCGAGAAGTTCCGAGTTATGTTTATCAAGAGCTGCATCAATCTCGTCAAAGACATAAAAACAATAAGGCTTATATTCTTGAATTGCAAAAATTAACGCTAAGGCAACCATTGTTTTTTCCCCTCCAGAAAGAGATGTGATATCAAAATATTTTCCTCGAGAAACTTTTATTAGAATATTTAATCCTCCTTCAAAAGGATCTTTCTTGTTCTCAAGCTCTAAAAAGACACTACCTTTTCTCGAGAGCTGCGAAAAGTTTCGAGTAAAATACTCATTAACAGCGTCAAGAGTCTGAATAAACGACTTTTTCTTTTTCTTATCAATCTCCCCTATTATCTTATGCACCTTTTCTTTCTCTCCTTCAATAGTTTCAACTTTCTCACGAATAAGGTTAACTTGTTCCTCAACCCTATCAAAAACCTCCAAAGCCCTCATATTTACATTCCCTATTCGTGAAATTCCAAACTGTGCTTTTTGCAATCGTTCTTTTATCTGATCTATAGGGGCAGAGATAATTTCAACCGCGCCAAATTCTTCAAATTCCGTTTTCAAAGAATCAACTTGTGCATCAAATTGTGCTTTCTGAATCTTATTAGAATTAACTTTGTCCTCAAGATTTCTCACAGTATGTTGCATTCCAATTATATCCGTCTCAAGAACTTTCTGTTGATCATGAAATTCGTCTCTCTTTCCAAAAAACTTTTGAAATTTTTCATAAAGCTTTTGCTCTTCGATTTCTTTTTTCTCAGCACATTTCTCTTTCTCTAAAATTAAAGTTACAATCTTTTTGAATTCAACCTCAGACTCTTCCACATCCCTAATTAAAGCTTTTAACTCAACACTTAACCGATTAACATCCCGCTGTTTAACAGTAATTTCTGTATCAACATCTATATCTGCTAAAGACAACTCTTGGAGTCTGAGTCTTACATCATCGTAACGATCTTCTATATCCCTTAACTTTTCAAACTCTTCTTTTGTCTTATGAATCTTCTCATTAATTGCGACAAGTTCTTTTTGCATTTCCTCTTGAGACTCCGTAATCTTCTTAATTTGATGTTTTTTCTCATCAGCATTTCTTAATTTAATCTCATCGATATCAAGTTCATTTAACTTTAATCTTAGGGTAGAAAGATTTTGCTTCAATAAATTTATTTTTTCATTATTCTCCAACTTTATCTTCCTATTTTTTTCCGCTTCTTCCTTAGCAGACTTAATTTTATTATTTGCCGTCGAGGATATCTTATTCTTATGCTCTTCTCCAACAGTCTGTTTGCAAACTGGACAATTCTCCAACTTCACAACATCTTCTTTTAATTTTTCATCCCACCGAATCCCAGTCTCAAGAATCGCGTTTCGTTTTTCCTTTTCCAAAACAGCTTTTTCCAAATCCACTATATGCCCCATCACATCTTCAAGTTTCCTCCTCGACTCGGTCTTCAACTGCTCAATCATCCCAACAGACTTAGCATATTTAATCTCATTAGAGAGTAATGTAATATTTTGCTCAATCAATTGAATTTCCTTCTTAGACTCAATCAAAAATTTTCCCTTTTCAAATTTTCGATTTTCTAATGTAGACAACTCAGACTTTATCATATAGAATTTTCTTCGTTGCTGTTCCAGCACATCAAATTTATCTTGAAGAATCTTTTGCGTTTCATGTTGTTCTTTTATTTCTGGAGAAGTAGTCTTAATATTAGCAATATCTGACTGGAGATCTTCAATCTTTTGCTTATTAATTTTTATACCTTCTTTCCCATTAATCACTCTACTCTCAAAATTCTCTTTTCGAACAGTCAGACCTGCAAGCTCTACTTTGTAATCTGATATTTCTTTATGAAGAACCTCTTGTTCATTACTCGTTAAAGACTGAATTTGTTTGTTAATCACAACAATTTTATCTTGAAGTTCATCTAAACCTAAACCTTTTTCATAGATCTGATTTTTTGATTTCTCAATTTCCTTAAGATAATTCTCGATTATCTTATCAATTCCCCAAATTTCCTTTTCCTTCTCTTTTATACTTCGAGAAATTAATGTTGCCTTACATTTCTTAATTGTCCCTTCAAGTTTTTGGTAAGATAATGCTTCTTGTCTTTCCTTCTCAAGATTCTTTAGATAAGAACTTCTCTCCCTAAGAACTGCAGAAACCTCCTTCAATTTCTCTTCCGTTTTTTCTAACTCCCTCAAGGACTTGTGCTTCCTAGTTTCATAAATTGAGATACCTGCCACCTCCTCAATTATTTTTCTTCGTTCATCCGGCGTAGCCTTTACCAGAGATTGTATCTCTCCCTGAAGAACTATATTAAATCCATTTGGATCTACCCCTGCCTGAGCTAAAAGTTCAAGAAGATCCTGCCTCGTTTTTGTCTGGTTATTTATTTTATAAATTGATTGACCGTTTTTTCTAACAATTCTTTTTATCGTCACCTCATTAGAATCAATTGCAAAAGTCTTATCTGAATTATCAAATATTAATTCAACTGAAGCCTCAGGAGATCCTTTGTAAGTTTTATTTCCAGAAAATATTAGATTAGCCGCTTTTGCTGCCCGGATAGATTTTATCGAGAGTCGACCAAGGACGAAACAAAGTGCATCGGTAATATTTGATTTGCCAGAACCGTTTGGCCCAACGATAACATTAATTGCATCCTCAAGATGTATCTCCGTTTTTCTTGCAAAAGACTTGAATCCATGCATCACGATCTTTTTTATATATGTCATATTCGTATTGAGGGAATTATGGTTTTTAAGGATTGTTAGAATAAACTCTGCTGATTTTTCACCTTAACCAATCTCTTAACAGTATTCCAAGAAAACCTAATTATCTTTTTATATTTCAAATTGTTGAAATTACCCTCAATAAACTCCTTCGTTTTAGGATCTGCAGGATATCCCGAGCCAAAATCAATTCCAAATTCTTGCCGAAGCTTTTTCATTTCATCTTCTCTTTTTTCTTTCGCAACTATAGAAGCTGCGGAAACCACAGGATGATTTAGATCAGCTTTATGCTCACAAACAAGTGAAACCAATTGCGGTTTTTCAATTAATTTTTGAACATCGCTTGACCAAGAAGAAATATTTACAGAAGGACAATCAATCACAACCTTAACAGACTCATCCAAATCTTCCGTCAACTCATTCACAATCATCGCAGCCTTAATCGCTTCAAGATAATTCAAATTATCCGACTCATCAATAGCTATAGGCTCACTAACCTTCACACAATACTTAAACCGCGCCACAATCTTTTCCTTAATCTCTCCTCGCTGTCTCGACGTAAGCAACTTAGAATCCTTAGCCCCCATCTTTTTAAGTCCCATCTCCTCGCTAGATTCAATCAAAACTCCCGCCAAAACCATCGGACCCAAAACCGGGCCCCTCCCCGCATCGTCGATACCAATTAATTTCGTCATAAAGTTTTTTAGAAATAGAAGTTTATAAGAGTTATGAAGAATAAGTTTTTAAATAGAAACGACCTAATTAATTTACGTTATGGGAAGGTGGAACAAAAACTTTACGATGTCTATTGGATAGCTAGCTATTCGGGCTGTGAGAATAAAACCAACAGTAATCCATACCCTGTCAACAACCCCTTACAATATACTTTTTCTAAAATTTTCAACTATACAAACTCCGAAAGAATAATTAAAAGTAGGAAAATAAAACTATGAATAGGCTATTTTCCAAAGAAGATTATGACGCGAGTAAATCCTGGGGCATTTTAACCTCAATAGACTTATTTAACTGTAACCCCGAAACCTTACGAGACGCTGAAAAAATCAAAGAGTACATTATCGAACTCTGTGAGTTAATTGATATGAAAAGATTTGGAGAACCTATCATCGTAAGATTTGGCACAGACCCAAGAGTTCAAGGATACAGTGCCATGCAACTAATCGAAACTTCCTGCATCTCAGGCCACTTCGCTGAAGAAAGCAACTCAGTCTACATAGATATCTTCTCCTGCAAATTCTACAATCAAAACGACGCAATTGAATTCACTCAAAAATTCTTTGACGCAAAAGATGTTGAATCCAACATTGTTTTAAGAGGAAAGGGGATAGTCAAAAACTAGTTTTATTCTCTACAAAAAGATTTATAACGTGTTCTCATCACCTATTCTCATAGCGAGATGGAGCAGTCTGGTCAGCTCGTGAGGCCCATAACCTCAAGGTCGCGTGGTTCGAATCCCGCTCTCGCTA
>JAGLLG010000026.1 GCA_023140635.1 Candidatus Pacearchaeota archaeon
CAAAAAAAGAATTGAACAAAGATTACACCGTAATGCCTCTTGAAGGCCTATGGTGGACCAAAAACATGAAAGATTTCTCAATAGAAAATAAAGACATATGGTTATGGGAAGTTTTCATTGTCCAGCCGGACTTCATTACCGAAGACATGTTTAAATCTTCAATTGAAGAAGTTAACAAGAAAAAAGACCTGCCTTCAATCGGTAAATTAAGATTCAAAACACTGGATGAAAACATTTCTGCTCAGATATTACATGTAGGCTCATATAATGATGAATCTGAAACAATAAAAAAACTTCATGATTTTATCTCTGAGAAAGGACATTCTTTCAACGGTCTTATTCAAAAACATCATGAGATTTATCTAAGTGATATGCGAAAAACGGCTCCCGAAAAATTAAAAACAATTCTTAGACAACCTATCAAATAAAATATAAAATATAACCTCTTCCCCTGAAATACTCCCCTAACTCCCCTCCCTCTCCCGCCGTCTCCTCTCCTTCGGCAAAAACCCGAACAACACCTTACCCTCGCCACCAATCTTCCCCATCCCAACAAAATCCTTCCCATCCGCCGACCTCACCGAAACAAACCCGTCGCTAATCTTCCCGACCTGTCCCTCGCCCAACTCAATATCCTTCCCAAAAAACCAATCCTTCTCCTGACTCTCGCTCAAAACAAAAATCCTCTCCGTCAACTGTTCCTTCCAAGTATGCATCCCATCAAGACTCAATCGCACCTCCCTAACCCCGTTTCGATTAACCATCTCCTTCCCAACATAAAGCCCAACACCCTCAATCGGCAAAAGCCTCCAAATTTCCATAATCTCTTCCGTAGACAAATTCCCCGAATAAGCTCTAACTCTCTCCTTCCCAGTTTTAATCAACAATTCAGAAATCTTCTTCATTCCCAAATCCGAAAGCCCAGCTATAAATTTCTTCTTCTTCGCCCTATCTAAAATTTGTATTTTCATCTCCCACCCTCCTTATCACGCAACTTCTTAATTTTCGCAACAAAAAATCCATCAGTATTATTATCTTGTGGATACAACCTTAAACACTTCCCTACTTCTCCAGACAATTTTTTACCTTCCCATTCAGTTACCCCACATCTAAATTTCAACGGTAAAACAATCTTCTCAACTTCAATATCAAAATTCCTAATCAAATAATCCACAATCATCTCATCCTCCTCAGGTGCCAAAGTACAGGTCGAATAAATCATTGTCCCCCCAACCTTCAAAATCCTCAACGCTGCCTCAGCCAACCTTCTCTGCGTCCCCGCAATTTTCTTAATCATATTAATATTCCACATCTGAAACGTCTTCGGTGATTTCCTCAAAGTCCCCTCCCCAGAACATGGAGCATCAACCAAAATCTTATCAAATCGAAACTGCGTCTTCTTCAAAAATTTCTCACAGAGTGCAACACCTTCTTTTCGAGTAACAATTGTATTCATAACTCCACATCTTTCCAAGTTAGAATTCAAAATTCCAATTCTCCCAAGACTAATCTCATTCGCAATAATCGTCCCACCATTTTCCATCATCGCAGCTGCTTGCGTCGTCTTACTCCCAGGACTTGCACACAAATCTAAAACAAAATCTCCGGCCTTGGGTTTCAACACCAGCATAGGTAACATAGACGAAATTTCTTGCACATAATAATATCCCAACAAGTGCTCCTTCGTCTTTCCCAATTCTCCAGGTTCTAATTTTGAATCAATAATCATAACCTCAGGAAACTTCGCAAACGGTTGTCTTAATTTCCAACCATAATTTTCCAACCGACTCTTCAATTCTTGAACCGTAATCTTCAAAGTGTTACACCTAATTGAACTCGGAGTTTTAATATACGAAATATCAAAAAATTCTTTCGCTTCCCTCTTCCCCAAGAGTAATTCCATTCGTTTAACAAACCCTTCCTTAGGAGGAAATTTCTCTTTCAAATACTGGGAATAAAGTTTTTCATCTTTCATATTATAAACAGTATAAAGGGCTTTTTATATTTTTAATCTCCAAAAGAAACTAGTAAACGAACTATGTAAATGTTTTAATATACACTTCCACAGCCATTGAGATGGGGGGGCCATGTAAATGGGATAGTAAGTTACCTAAAATAATCCAAGGAGGTATGAGTGCAGGAGTTTCAGGTTGGGAATTAGCAAGGGAAGTTTCTAGCAACGGTCAGCTAGGGGTTGTTGCAGGTACAGCTCTTGGGACAACACTTATACGTCGTCTTAATAATGGAGATCTTGGGGGAGAACTAAGAGATTCATTAGCAGAATTTCCAGACCAAAAAATTGCTGATAAAATTAAAAACGATTATTTCATCAAAGGAGGAAAATCAGGAGAACAAAGATATCAAAATACTCTCTCCACAAAATTTAAAACACAGAATAATACAATCTCTTTAAAAGACAAAAATCTTGAAAACCTAATTGTGGCTGCAAATTTTGTTGAAGTTAATCTAGCTAAAAAAGGGCACAACAACCCTGTAGGAATAAACTATCTCCATAAGATTCGGTGGCCACTGTTACCATCCATATACGGGGCTATGCTCGCAGGAGTAGATTTCATTTTAATTGGTGCTGGCTTTGCAGCAGAACTTCCGAAGGTAATAGAAAACCTATCAATTAGAGAGCGTGCAACTACACTTCTACAAAATATTAACTACTCATTTATTTTTAATCCAAATACCATCTCAAATACCCCAAAAAATTTAGAAGCTCCTAAATTTCTCGCAATAGTCTCAAATCATCTTGGCGCAAGGGCTGTATCTAATGCAGATGGATTCATTTTTGAGAATTATATCGCAGGAGGCCATAATCCTCCAGCAAGAGAAAAAGAATTAACGGAGAAGGGTGAACCAAATTACGGGATAAAAGATGAAATGAATTATCCCTTATTAGAATCTTTTTTAAATCGGAACGCCAAAATTAATGGATTGGTTCAACCCTACTGGTTAGCCGGAGGCTACGCCAATAAATTAAACGAAGCATTAAAAAAAGGGGCAGAGGGAATCCAAGTAGGCACCCCCTTCGCGTTTTGTCAAGAATCAAGGATCAAACCAACATTAAAACAAGAAGTCTTAGAAAGAATCTCGAATGATAATGCCAATGTTTACACAGATCCACGTGCCTCTCCAACCGGTTTTCCATTCAAGGTTCTTCAAATCCCCGGAACAATATCTTCTAAAGATATATACAACTCAAGAAAACGTCATTGTGATCTAGGGTATCTCAACCAATTTTATGTAGAAAATGGAATCATTAAAACACGTTGTCCTGCAGATAACATAAAAAACTATATAAGAAATGGAGGAAAAGTAGAAGATACAGAAGGAAGAAAATGCATTTGCAACGCTTTGATCTCTACAATAGGATTAGGATATCCAGAAGAACCTCCAATAGTTACTGCAGGATCCGACCTCTCCACCGTGAAGACTCTCTCAAAGGAAAAGCGAAATTACACATCAAAAAACGTAATAGATTATATTCTTAAATAACAAATTTCAAGAGATAAGGTCTCAGAAGTTATCTTAAAAAAATTCCTAACCCTTCAACTTCCTAACAAACAAAAGTGGGAAGACGATATCACTGATACAACACGGAATGTAAACAGCCAAAAATACCAAAAGCGAAATCAACAAAATCGCCAACGCACTAACCTCTATGCTAAATACTAATAGATAAAATAAACTCGCAAAGACTGATAAAAATACATGGATAGAATGACTAACTCTAAACATGAAATGCATTCCCGCAACAGAACCAACCAATGCAACACCGATAATTAGAATAGGTTTCTCAATAATCGGCAAATGAAAATGGGTATGCAAAGAAAACAAATTTCCGGCAATCCAGGGAAATAGAATATCGCTCAAACTTCCAATAAGAATTGCCCCTACGACTCCTATTAAAATTGTTTTCACAACAGATTTATTATATTTCCAATAAATTGCCGACGTAGCCATAGCCGAAACTAAAACATGTGCAGGATGCATAACCTCAAACAATCCAGAAACGACACCTACAAAATATCTTCGATTGGTCAAATAAAAAATCGCTACCAAAACCCCTGCTGTCAAACTTGATATCAAGGTAAATGGAAAATGACGTTTTAATTCACAAAGAATAGTATCACCCTTCTTAACTTTCATAGAAATAAGAACACTTCGCAATTTATAATAGTATTGTTAATAATATTTTACTAAACTTGAAAATCTTCATCGAGATAATCTTCTTCTATCAATTCATTAATACCTCTAAAATTTCCCTTAAAATTTTTATCTTCAGAAATCTTAGTCGTCAGATACAACCAATTAATTAAATTTTTTATAGTGGAGATATCTTTATCATAGTGATTGATTGCATTTTCGCTCATTTTTTTATGTAGCTCTTTATCTTGATAAAGTTCCAACATGTGTTCAGAAACCTTATTAGTATCAAAATCTGCGACGACAAAACCATTAATACGGTCTTTAATTTGTAAAGGCAAACCTCCTGAGTCATATGTAATAACCGGTTTACCCTTCATTAAAGCTTCAGTAACCTTAACTTCATAACCCTCTCTATGTGAAAGCTGGAGGCCCACGAATGATTTTCTTATCAATACATTCAATAGCTGGTCTCTAAAAGGAACTATCGCTATACGAACAGAATTTTTAATTGAAGAATATTTTTCTTCAGAGAGTTTCTCCAAAATCTGATTATAAATTATTAATCCTTCTGGATCATCGTAGGCTCCATTCCCTGCAATAACCAAGCCCGGGACTGAATCAATATTTGTTTCCTTGATTTTTTCAAAAAATAATCTATATGCCTCAATCAAATCAAAAATTCCCTTTGCGGGATCAAACCTTGCAACTTGGATAAAATATTCCTCCAAAGGATCCAGAGATTTTTGCCCAGTCTTTTCTAGCATCTCATTGAAAATTTCAAAATAATACGAAGATGAGTCTTCATCGATTTGTTTATTCAGGCCATCAAAAGAATCCGTAGTCGGAGGCATAAAAAGTACTTTTTCTTTATCGACATTTTTTGGAACGAAGTGTTCTATTGGGTGACTTGCAAATAGATCAATATCTTTTAAATTATTATGCACGAAATTCCAAGTATCATGTTGGACAGTACCCTTCTCGTCGATTAATCCAGTATCTAATTGAGTATGGGATCTATAAATAATTTTAGCATCAGGATTTACCTTCTTAATATGTTTTATAAGACCACTTGGCTGCGGATCATCAATCACAAAAACATCTAAATTTTTGAATAAATCTCCAAACATCTCCATATTTTTATCCATCCATTTATCGTAATATTCAATATCACCCGATGTCAATCTGAATTCTTCATGATACAAACCGTGCAAAACGTTATGAATTTTTTGCTTTGTTATTTTAAACAATTTTTCATTCCCGGAAACAACATACCATCCTATATCTAGATCGAGAAGTTTACAAAGTCTTATCAAGGAGTGCCTCATTAAAGCAACACCGCCACCACTAACAGTAGAATTAAAGAATCCAACTCTAAGTTTTTTCTCCTTAAATCTCCCCGATAATTTATCTAGTAATTTAACATGTTTTTCTGGTGCAAACTTTTTAAGTTTATTTAAACTAACTAAAAAATCATGAACATTGACTTTTCTCGATGACGTTGTTCCAATTTCATTAGAATGGTCTTCCTTAAAATTAGTTTTAACTTTCTGGATAATCTCTTCTTTTCCAAATTTTTCAAAGTCCTCGACAGAAACTTGGTGAGGGACTATATCTAAGTTGATCCACAAACACTCCGCAAAGTTCTCATCAAAATCATTACTTACAATTGCTAGTGCTCCAATCTTGGTTAGATTTTTCTTAGCAAAAGATTTTATGAATCCACAAATATCTTCAATAGAATAATCTCCACCAAGATTAATTTTTTCTTCACAACTAGTTTGACCTCTAAGAGAAATCTCAACATCTGTTGGATTAATTCTTATAAGTCCATAGGAAACATTTTTCATTACACCGAATAAATAAATTTCTTTTTAAACTTTATCCTTCATAATCTCAAAACAACTTTTTCTGACTCTCACCATCGATAATTTCTCTTATATTCACTCCAAACACGTTGAAGATATTCTCGACCGCAGACAACACCTGATTATTCAAATAATAATCAATACTGTATTTTGATTTTTCATCTGCTAGATAGACTCCCTCGCTAACTCGTTTACCTTTACTCTCCCCGACAAAATATTCAATCAACATCCCTGTAGAAACCTGGATACCTTTAGCTTCCATTTTTTTAGCAGCAGCAACATGGGGTCCTTCTGATAGATATTCGTTTAGAGGTCGTCTTAATTGTGTTCGGATCATTAAATCCTCCAAATCAATTTTCCGATTCTTCAAGTCTTCAACAACTTTCTTTAAAAGTTCCAATGCTTTTTTCTCGTTACCTTCATCTAAAATTTCCCTTAAAACTTTACTTTGTAAATCCCGAGTCAACCTACACCAGTCACGTCGCACCGTCTCAAATCCACGAATTTTAATTTTCCCTTTTTCATCGACTAAAGCATATTTCTTCTTTGCCCCCGCCTTTGTTGTCCTCTTCGAAACGAACAGACCACGAGTATAAAAATCTTCCAAATCTAATTCCATAATTCCTGGTAGATTTGCATTTATCTTTCTCAAAAAATCCATGATTTCATTCTTACTTTTATCGCCCTGCAAAAACGCAATCGAATCCGTATCAGAATATATTATTTTGTACCCCTCCTTCTGAATTAAATTTATCGTATCGTGAGTAAATTTTCTAACAAAAGCCAAAGTCGATGCGGCTGCCTCTCGACAATAATATCTAGCTCCAAAAAATCCTAAGTAACCATAAGATGCATTCGCCAGCAGTTTGTAAGCATTAGATCTCGCCTTCGTAATCGGGTTTTTGTTTTCATTATACTCTTGTTTATATTTTTTTCTTTTGTCAACAATTTCCCTAAGCAGCGATGGAGAAAACCCTTTCTCTTTCGTAAAATAAAATGTTCTTTTATTTCCATCTAATTCAAACTCTGGAGATTCGTAAGAATTTTTCTCTTTTTCTCCAAGAAGTGTAGACTTTGAAATATTAAACGAAACTATAATGC
>JAGLLG010000027.1 GCA_023140635.1 Candidatus Pacearchaeota archaeon
TGAGTTTGAATGGGAAGACGCCTGAGGAGGTTTATGATGATTTTGGGTTGTTGTTTTAGGGGTACGACATATGTCAGTAGGTCGCACAGTAAGTTCGCTATCTATATTTTTATAAGGATGATCGGTTTTGTTTAAATATGGGATTGATAAATTGGGTTAAAAATCTTGGGAGTAATGTTCTTTATTATCCTGGATGTTTGACTAAAGGGGTTTTGTCTAAAGAATTTGAGAATTATAAGGAAATTTTTAATCGACTTGGAATTGATTTTATCTTGTTGTCTAAAGATGAATCTTGTTGTGGATTGCCTATTTTGAATGCAGGTTATCGGAAGGATGCACGAAAATTGGCTAAGAAGAATTTTGATTTGTTTAAAAAGCATTCGGTGACGAAGATTATTACGAACTGTCCTGCTTGCCATTATATGTTTAAGAAAGTTTATCCTAAACTGGTTCATGATTGGAATATTAAAGTTGAGCATGCAACGGTTACGATTTTGGAAGCTTTGAAAAAACGAAGAGTTAAATTTAGGGGTTCTGACGTGGAAAGGGAACTTGTGAATTATCATGATCCTTGTTATCTTGGGAGATATTCTGGAATTTATGATGAGCCTAGGAAGCTTATTGAATTGCTTGGTGGGAAGATTGTTGAGATGAGATTTAATCGAGAGAATGCACTTTGTTGTGGTGCTGGAGGTGGAGTCTATTCAAACTCTCCAGATATTGCTAAAAAGATTGCAGTGGAGAGGGTTAAGTTTGTTCTTCCTGATGCTACCCGGATTGTTTCTCCTTGTGGTCTTTGTTATTTAAATTTAAAATCAGCTTCGGAGAAAAGTACTGAGTTTTCTAGTTTCGTTCTTGGAAAATTGAGAGGGTTTGAGAGATGAGGAAAGATTTGATGAAAGCTTATGAAAGTGATGCTTCACAATTGAATGGGAAGGCTCTTGATGTTGTTCATCCAAAAACTATTATGGAGGTTCGGAGTATCGTCGCTAGGACTCCAAGAATTGTGTTGCGGGGTGCTGGAACTGGATTGGCAGGAGGTTGTGTTCCTTTAAATGGGTTAGATGTTGTTTTAGATTTATCGAAGCTAGATTTTATCGGTAGTTTGGATAAAGAGCGCAGAGTTATAGAGGTTGGAGCAGGTGTTGTCCTTGATGACTTGCAAAATTATCTTGCTAAGAGTAATCTAGAATTTCCGATTGATCCTTCAGGTCGTAAGGTCTGTATAATTGGTGGAATGATTGCTACAGATGCTGTTGGAAGTAGAATGATTAAGTATGGGAAGATTTCTAGTTGGATAAAATGGGTCGATATTGTTGATGGTTATGGGAATTTGCATAGAAAAGGTGTGACTGAATTATCAGATTATGTGGGGATGGAAGGAATTACAGGTGTGATTGTGAGGGCTTGTTTAAAATTGTTGCCTTTGAAAAATAGGACAGCCTCGCTGGTTAAGGTTGAGAGTCTTGAGGAAGTTGTTTCGATTGTTAGGGATTTAAAAAGAAATTCTATGATTTCTATGATTGAATTTTTGGATAAGAAGATTTCTAAAGGATTAGAATTGACAGAGGATTATCATTTAATTATTGAGTATGAAGATGATAGTGGTTTGTTGAAGGAAGAGGACTATAGAGAATTGATGAAGATGAGGGATAAGATTTATTCATTTGTTGTTAATGAGGGTTATGCCAGAATTGAGGATCCTAGAATTATGATTGATAGGTTTGTTAAATTGATGAGTTGGCTTGAAGGAGTAGGTATACCTACTTTTGGGCATATTGGTGTTGGAATTTTGCATCCTTGCTTTAGTCGTGATCAGGAAAAGTATATCCCTGAAATGATGAAAGTCGTAAAAAGACTTAGTGGGCAAATTTCTGGAGAGTATGGAATTGGTATACTAAAGATTAATCTTGTTGATATGGGTGATAAAAAAATCTTAATTAACGTAAAAAAACGGACGGATCCATTGAATAAATTTAATGTTGGGAAGGTTATTTGATGGAGGAAGAGTTTTTTAATAAATTGAAGGAAAGAGTGTTGCCGTATTTTGAGGATGGTGGGGGTCATGGGTTTGATCATGTTGAGAGAGTCTATAGTATGGCTATAAAGATTAGTAGAGGTGAGAATGTTGATATGGATGTCGTTCGGGCGGCTGCCCTTTTGCATGATATTGCTCGATCGAAGGAAGATAAATTTGATGTTTGTCATGCAGAAGAGGGTGTGAAGATGGCCTGTGAAATTTTAAAAGAGGTTGATTTTCCTGTTAAGAAAATTAAAGATGTTGTTCATGCTATTGGAGTACATAGATATAGCAAAAATTTGAAAGCGGAGAGTCGCGAGGCTGAAATTTTACAGGATGCGGATAGATTGGATGTTCTGGGTGCTGTGATTGTTGGTCGAGCTTTTGAGAAAGCTGGAAAAGAAGGAACAATTATTTATGATTCTGATATGCCTATTAAGGAGAATTATGGTGGGTGTAAAACTTGTGTGATAAATCATTTTTATGAAAAATCTTTGAAGATAACACCTGAATCGTTTAAGACTGTTAAAGCAAGGGAGATTGCTAAAGGGCGTTATGATTTTGTGAAGGAATTTGTTGAGAGATATGTTAAAGAATTGAAGGGGAGAATTATGATGGAAAGATTTAAATATATTGGAGGGCTGAGATAGTTATTACATCCCCGGTATGACGTAAGGAATGCCGGGAGTCTTTATTTTTAGAATGATTAAGAAAAAATTAAGTTCTAATACTCGAAAAAAAGCTATTGTTTTTATTGATGGTAATAATTGGTATCATAATGTGAAGTCTATTATTGAAAAACCAAGAGCGATTGATTTTAGAAAGTTAGCTAATATGATTGCAGAGAATTTTGATTTGAATGTTACAGAGATTAGGTATTATAATTCAACACCAGATATTGAGTTGGGGGATGAAGTTTATTATAAGCATATGGTTTTTTTGGCGAGTTTGAAACGGAAAGGTTTGAAGGTAATGACGCGAAAATTGAAAAAGATAAAGGTGAGTGGGAAAGTTATTCGAGTCGAGAAAGGAATTGATGTGATGATTTCTGCGGATATGATGAGAAAGGCTTTGGTAGAGAATGCTTGTGATTGTTGTGTTTTGATTACTGGAGATTCGGATTTTGTGCCTGTTATGCAGTTGATAAAAAAGGCAAAAAAAGAAGTTTTGACGGTCTCAGTTTTGAGAGGTTATGCTCGAGAATTGTTGCAAGGTGAGTTTCGTTTTTGGATTTTAAAAAAGCAGGATGTTGTTAAATGTTTTGGAGGATATAATGAGAAAGAACGATAAGTCTACGGAGCAAAATAAAATTGAAGCAGATAATTTAATGGAAGAAGTTAGTGAGATTTTGGAGCCGTGTATTAAGTGTGGGTTGTGTAAATCTCTCTGTCCTGTTTTTAAAGTTTTGAAGGAAGAGTCAGTTTCTCCCAGGGGGAAAGCGACTATTTTGTCGGATAAAACATTAGATAAGATTGTCTTTGAATGCAATCTCTGTAAGGGGTGTGAACAAGAATGTCCGTTAGATGTGAAAGTTTGTGATGCGATTTTGAAGGCGCGGGAGGCGATGGTTTTGAGAGGAAAAGGGTTGAAGTTGGATGAGGAAATGATTAAGAATGTGGGGAAGTGTGGAAATCCGTTTAAGAAGTAAAGGTATTGTTGAGAAGATAATTTTAAAAATGTCTAAAGATTTATGAAGTGATGGTAAGAGTGCGTTATAGTTTTGGAAGTAGGCATACTGGTAGGATTGGGAATATTAAAAAGCAGAGGGGGAAATATCCTGATGTGGTGAAAGATGTAGTTCGAATTTCAGATATTGTTTTAGAAGTTTTGGATGCACGTTTTATTGAAGAGACGCGAAATTTAGAGGTTGAAAAAGATATCTTAGATAAAAACAAAATTTTGGTTTATGTTTTCAACAAATCAGATTTGATTAATATTAATGAAGCTAAGAAGAGTTTGCCTGGGTGGATGAAGCCATATGTTTTTGTTTCAGCTACGAAGGGGATTGGGTTAGGGAATTTGAAAGCACGAATTAAAATGGAGGCAAAGAGGATTTTGGCTAAAGGTAAAAATGTTAAGGAAAAGTCGGTTTTTGATATGAATATAAAACGGGTGCAGGTTGGAGTAATTGGATATCCTAATTCTGGAAAGAGTTCTGTTATTAATTTTATTACTCGACGAGGGGTTGCGAAGACTGCAAAACAGGCCGGGTGGACAAAGGGGATGCAAAAGATCCGGATGAGTGAAACTATTTTAATTTTAGATACTCCTGGAGTAATTCCCGACTCTAAGTATTCAACTGAGAAAAATAGTTTTGCGAAGGATGTGAAAGTTGGAGCTAGGACATATAGTAATGTTAAGAATCCTGAAGATGCAGTTTTTTATTTAATGAAAGAACACACAGATATTATTGAAGAGTTTTATGATGTTAAGGCTGAAAGCGCACCCAAGGGTGTACCTCCTGCCCAGATGGCATCCGCTGAAGCGGACAAGGTCGGCAATAGTGAAATTTTGATTGAAAAGCTTGGAAAGAAAAAGGGGTTTTTAGGGAAAGGTGGTAAGGTTGATATTGATAGGACTGCTAGAATTATTTTGAGAGATTGGCAAGAAGGACGGATGGTTGCAAATAAAGACTAATTTACTTAAAGGACTTGCTTATATTCTCCTTCCAAAATGAAGGTAGTGGATTGGAGATAAAACCTCTAAATTTTCCAGAATAAATATATGTTATCCCTTCCTTTTCCTTAAACTTATCAAAATATTCTTCGGTCTCTGAATATATTTTTTTAATTATTTTTCTTTCGAATTCTTTTTGGAGCAAAGAGGAGGGTTTTAAAACAAGAAAATCTGCTTGTCTTAGAATATTAACGTCGAGGTTAGAAGAATTTTGCGAAATAAAAAGTATGTTGAGATTTTTATGTCTTGCAATCATTATTAGTTGGCTTAACATTTTGTTTGCATTGCTCATAGAACTTCTTGAGTTGAATAATATCCCTCCTTCGTCGATAAGGACAAAAGAATTATTTTTTAACGAAGAAATATCTGAAACTACATCTATCCATGAGGGGATTTCACTTTCATTAAAACCTATAGCGAAGCAATTCTTTTTGTATCTTGCATGAAGATTCTCTAGAAATTTAATCCCGAAGGCAGTTTTTCCTGAACCTCTTGCTCCCAAAATTATTCCTATCTGGCTTTCAGAACTATAAATATTTTCAAGCCATTTTTCATAATCTCCTGAGATTCTTTCTATAACTTTAAAATCCTTATACTTTGGAACCATTGACGCCCTCTTCTTTATTATCCTCTTTTTTTCTATCGTTTGTTTAGTCTTCTTGTTTAAATTATTTATTCCTCTTACCGCATAATAAGGTGTTTTTAAAACGAATAGTAAACTTTTCCCAAGGTATTTAATCACTTTTGAATTTCTCTTTTTAATCTTCCTTTTTTTCATAATGTATAATTAGTTATGAGCTAACCAAAATTCTAATTTGTCCTTTTCCTTTTTATGTAATTTAACGAATCCAAATCTTTCAAATTGTATAACTGTTCCAACTTTTAATTTTCCTAATTCTTCTTCACCTAATCCTTGTTTGATAGAACTGTCTGGCATTTTTACTTCAACTTTGATATTGTAAGGAGTATGTGGAAGCCAGTGAATAAATTTGGTTTTCAGGTTATTGTCTGGTTCTTCAGATAGGAAAGAATATTCTTTAGGCAAGAGTCTTTTGATGCTGTCGACTTTGAAGTTTAAGAGATGCATTAACCTGTAGTTTCCATCTTGCATGAGTTCTGCATCTTGTTCGGAGATTAAAAATTCTTGTGTTGTTTTGTAAATCCGATGCCCATTTTTTTGATTTGGGTGGAGAGGGAGTCTAGCTGTTAGCTCTGGACAGCCTTTGATTTTTATTTTTGTAGGATTTTCTACGAAAAAGTATCTTGAGACCTCATTGAGTATTTTTTTATTTAGGGTGTAAAGTATGTCGATGGGAATTGTAATGTTTGTTTTTTTGACTCCAGTGTTTAAGATAAATTGTCTAATTGCTTCAGGTGTTATTCCCCTGTCTTTTAGAGATTGTAGTGACCATGTTCGAGGGTCGTTCCACCCAGTATACTTTCCAGATTTAATCTCTTGTGCACCTTTTGATTTTGAGATCTTAACGCCTTCAATCGCGAAATGCCCATTGTAGATAACCTCTGGATGCTTCCATTTGAAAATATCCCAGATAAATTTTTCTACTCTTGTCTCTATTGCCAGTTCCATACCTCTCAAAATGTGTGTGATTCCTAAAACATGATCATCAATGGCCCATGAGAAATCTAATAAAGGGTATACTTTGTATTTGTTTTTGAGTTTTGCGTGAAATCGTTCGGAAATTCTAAACATGACCCTGTCACGGAAGGCAGGATCTGGATCTTGCATGTTGGTCTTTAATCGAACGCACATTGAACCTTCTTTTGCCTTGAACATTTCTTTCCATCTTCTTAGTTGGACTTCTGGAGGGAGTTCTCTACAAGAGCATGCAATTCCTTTGACCTTTAAATCGTGCATCAAGTTTTTCTCGCAATTGCAGACATACATATAACCTTTTTTAATTAATTCTTCTGCGTAAGCGTAGTATTTTTCTATTCTGTCTGATTTGTAAATTATTTTTTTATCATAATTAACATCTAACCATTTTGCTCCTTCTTCAATTAATTTGTAGGCCTCAAGTTGAATTGGTTTTGCTTCCGAGCCAATTGTATCGTCCATAACTAGAATTAATTTACCTTTGTACATTTTTGCGTATTCGTCGTTGAGAATCATTGTTCGTGCATTTCCTATATGTAACGGTCCTGAAGGGAATGGTGCAAATCTCATAACAACTTTTCCTTCTTCAGCATTGAATAACTCAGGTAAACCTTCTCTGATTTTTCGTTTACTTGTTTGAAAATCTGATTTAGAAAGTTGTTTTTCTTGTTTTTCTGGGGAAAGTGCATTAACTTCTTGAAGAACTTTTTGAATTGTTGGAATAATTTCTTTTATTTCTGATTTTTCTAATCCTTCTGCGAAGAGACATGCCAGGACTGCGCCTTGATTTGCTTTGCCTTGATGCTTGATTGCGTTTTCTAGAGCATGGGATTCAATCACTTCTTTTTGTATCTTTGTCATTATTATTAGAAGATATTGAGAGTTTTAAATATATGGGATATTACCAGCCCATGGCACCGACGCTGGAATTGTTAGATTGGTTTATATCTAGTTTTTTCTCTAAAAGTTCTGTTCGCTGTTCAAGTTTGTAGATTTTGTTGTCGAGTTCTGTTATTTTTGTATCTACTTCTCTTTTGTTGTATCCTTCCGATTCTGTCCCGAATGTTTCTGTTGTCGATGGTGTTGAAGAGGAATTTCCCATAAAATTAAAGAAGTCCGATTTTGAAGATGATGATTCTGTTGATTGTACAGGAGTTGTTGATCTGGATGTTGCTCCGAGTTCTACGAACCCGCTTGAGTCTGTTGGTATAACGATATTTTTCTTAGGGATTCGCACAACACCTCGTCTCTGGAGTTCTCGAATGTCAATCATTCTTTGTCTCTTTCTGAAGATCATAATTTTAATAAGTGGGTGGTTTATTTAAGTCTTGCTAAACTTTATATATTCGTGATTCTAACAAATGATTATGGGAGATATAAGAGAAGTGATTGAGGAAATCGTTCCTAAAAAGTGGAATAAGCCTGTTATGTCATATAAGATAACTTTTGATTCGCAGCAGGCACAGTTGGAGCCGATCTATTATTGGTTGTTGGATTTTGTTCAGGATATGGGTTGGGATATGGAAAAGTTAATTGATAATTTTATGGCGAGTCCAGGATCTGGGCAGTTTTCGGAAACGAGTATGAAGGCTACAAAGATGCAAGAGGAGGGTATGAAAATTCTTGGTGGGTTGAATCAAGTTGTTAAGTCTGTTTTGAATTTGATTTATGATTTGAAGGAGTTCGAGATGAGATTGGCGCATTATGACGACGCTTGGGCTAGTGATAAGGCGAAGAAAGAAGTGGGGATGCTGGCGTTGAAACAGGTTTGGTTAGATAATGTTGATATGAAAAAAGGGCGTGGTTCTATTCATCAGATGGCAGCAGAGTTGGGTTTCACGACGATAAGAGAAGCTTTTATGGTGGCTGATTCTGTGGAGGATTTAAAGAAGATGAATAAAGATGAGGAAGGTGGCTTAATTAATCAGCAAGTTATGAGAATTTTAATCCCGAGGATGAGCGAGTTTTTGAAGTGGATTGATTATTCCGAGAAAGAGTTGCGGAAGAGATTCAGTATCGAAAAGAATTATTTGAAATCACAGGTTGAGACCATTAAGTTGTATTCTGCTTGGATGAAACCTTATTTAAAAGCGGCGGAGGATTTAAAACAGAAAGGATTTGAGAAGAATGCGGCTTTGGTTAATGCGTTTTCCACGTCGATGTTTGAGTTGCAGTTGTTTGGAAAGAAATCTATGAAGGTTTCGGAAAAGTTTAAGGGGTATCATTTGAAGAGAAATTATAACCAGTGTGTTGTGATTGGATTGAAGTATCGGGGGCATCTTTCTAGGAGGGCTGATCAAAAGGGAAATATGGATTTCGCATATGGTGGTCGGATTGATATGGTGTTTGATTCTTATGCTTTGAATGATGAGGAATTGGGCTTGGTTAGAAAAGAGTTGGATAAAGAGGATGTTACAGATAGTCTGGCTTTTTCGGCGGATGTTGCAGGAGGTGCACTGGATGAGTTGAGGGAGGATTTGGATTATTTTTTGAAGGGTGATGAGGAAAAGAAGAAAGTTAAAAAGGAAAGTGTGAAGAATAGCGAGGATATTAATCCGTTTGCTGCGTTATTTGGCCTATTTAGTGGTGGAAGTAATGTGAAGAAAGGTGAGGAGAAAATTATTGAGGGTGTGAAAGATATTAAAAAAGATAATTTTGTCGAGCAGACTGTTCGGGCCGATGCGGCTAGTGCGGCAGGAGCTACCTTGTATACGATTTATGATATTTACAAAAAGGCGCATGGAATGGCTTCCGCTCCAGATGAAGGTTTTGATAGAGTTGATGATAATATTGTGAAAGAATCTCGTGTTAAGTTTGGGGATGTGTTTAAGGGGCCGGGCGGAAATTAGTTAAAGTTTGTTTTTCTTTTTGGGATATGGTCGAGGAGGGTTCTGGGGAGGACGAGGAATTAGTTGAGGAAGAGGATGAGTTTGTTGAAGAGAATGTTGAGAAAATTTTAGAAGACAGCGAGGGTTTTGAGGAGGTGAGTGATTTTTCTATTGGAGATATTGGATTGACGACGGCGAAGGTGGAAAGTTCTTGGAAGGGTGCGAATTTAGAAATGTCTTTGGTCGAAGAGCCGTTGAACGAGTGGGAGGGGAGACACGAGAAATTAGTGGAAGAAGAGGAAAATTATAAAGGGGTTGATGATAAAACGGGGCGAGGATATGGAAGTGAGTTTTATAATGGTAATGGACAAAGGAAAGATTTGTATTCTAAAGAACGTCGTTCTGGGACGAATGTAGAAGGTGGAAAACTTTATGATTCTCGGGCTGGAACGGTATCGAATCAAGGTGATGTTCGTCAGGCTGATTTGTCGAAGTTGGAGCTTGTTGGATTGCGGAAAGAATTTGGGCCGGGCGGTGAGAAGGACATAGGGGATAGAAAGTATGATTAATCTTTGTTGTTATAATTTATGTCTTTGGATTGGTAATGAGAGAGATTGAACTAGCGAAAGTTTTAAATAATCCCTAAAGTTAGGTGTCTTAAGGTAACAGGTATTGCCTTAAGTCTTTGGACATACCGCAAACCGTGTTCCCGGTTTTGCTTCGGCAACGCCGGTACTTTTTAAAATGAAAAAGAGAGTCTGTATTTATATTGATGGTGCTAATTTT
>JAGLLG010000028.1 GCA_023140635.1 Candidatus Pacearchaeota archaeon
TGGATTTCATCAAAAGTGTCCACCCTCCCCCATCCGTTGTCATATCACAATAAACCTGGAACTTGTCACCCTCACCACCATTAGAACTAATCCAATAAACCCCATCTCCAACAGAATCACCAGCATTAAGAATTTCTAAACAAGATCTTTCACAAAAATAATCCATCTCCAACTCATAAATAATCGCGCTAACATCCGAAATCTTACTAATCGGAATCATAATCTCCGACGTCACCGACCCTTCTTTCTCACTATCACCCACGACAAAAATCGGAGCAACACTCACCGAATCCGGCTCACCGAATCCACTCAAATCAAAAGTATAAACCTTAGACAACCCCGAATCCGGAGCCAAAACGGAACTCCCAAAACTCGAACCATTAATAGAAAAAATAATCCTAATCCTATCCATCACACCATCATCGACGTCTCGCTTAATTTGCACCATCGCAAGTTCTTTATCAGCGTCGTAGGCGGTGTAACCCTCAGAACTTACAATGCTGATCCTTCCTTCCAATTCAGAAAACTCTAAATTCTGCCGAATCATCGGGATGATCGAGGCCCAAATAATTGTTATACTAGCTACAGTAATTAAGATTATCAAGACAGTTGCTACAACCGCTGAAATACCTCTTTTATTCATAATTATTATTAAAAAATAAACTATATAAATTTACTCAATAACTCTTTCCGGCATAGATAATAACATTAGATTTCTCCCCACAAATAACACATTTCCCACTAGCTTTCTCTTCAATATCTGCACGGATCCCCATCACTCGAGCCTCCAATTCCTTCTCAACAAACTCCGCACACTTAGCTCCATCATTCTCGACTGAACAAAAAGAAAACTTCACAATCTTACCTAATTTCAAAGCCTTCTTAATACTCACCTTATCTTTACAATCCACAATCTTACTTTTAAAAGAATCATCTGCCCTCGCTAACAATCTTGAATCATACTCAGCCCCTAAATTCTTAATCGACTCTGCTAGATCATCAATTCTCACAGAAATCTTTTCCCTAGTATCTCTAATAAAAACAATAACCTCTCCACTCTCTAATTCTTTCTCCCCAATCTCAATTCTAAACGGTACACCCTTCATTTCCCAATGGAAAAATTTCTCTCCAGGCCTCTTACCAGAATTATCAACCCTCACATCAATATGCTCTCCCAACAAATCCTTTTGAATCTTCTCAACCATCTCCCTAACCTTCTTAGACTCTTCACTATAAAACGGAACCACGACAACCTGGACTGGTGAAATAGTATATGGTAAAACCAGACCATTATCATCTCCATGAACAGAAATTACCGACGCTAAAATTCGAGACATGCACGGACCATAACAAGTCAACCACGGCGTCTTCTCTTTCTCCCTCTCATCGACAAATTTAACATCAAACGCCTTAACAAAATGCTGACTAATCAAATGCGTCGATGGTTGCTGAATTACTTTCCCATCAGGCAAAATAGAATCACTCCCGATAGTATACTCTGCCCCTGGAAACTTATCCCATTGTGGTCTCTTCATAGGTAAGAAAGGGACACCAAAAATCTTATGCATAACTTCTTCAGTCATAACAATATCATCCTGGACCTGTGCCTCTGCATCCTTCTTCGTAGCAAACGCATCATGAGATTCAATCCAATGAAACTCTCTAGAACGAATCAACGGCCTAGTAGCCTTCGTCTCATTTCGAAAAACATTCGCTCTCTGATAAATCTTCATAGGCAGATCCCTATAACTACGAATCCACAAATTATACATCTCATAAAACGCCGTCTCACTCGTAGGTCTCAAAGCCAACTTTTCATCACCCTGTTTCTTATCTAACCAAAAAACTTCAGGCGCAAAACCATCCACATGACTAGACTCTCTCTTAAAATTCTTCTCAGGAATAACAGCTGGAAAAATCGCGGCCTCATGCCCAGTGCATCTAAGAGCAGACTCATAAATCTTATACATCTTATCAATAATCCTCGCACCCCAAGGACGAATCACCACAAATCCCTTCACCCCATACCTCAAATCCACAATCTCTGCTTTATTCAAAATCTCTGAATACCACTCAGAAAAATTCTCCGACTTCGAAATATTAAATGTTGTTTTCTTTTTACCCATGTTAAAGTAGAGATTTAAAAGATTTAAAAAATCTCCTAAAACGGGTACACCTATGCGTGTCACCCATAAACAACCATACCAAAAAGACTATTTAAAATTAATGAGAATTAAAACAAGAGCGGGGAAGATGAGCCATTCGCTTTGAGCAAAACCAAATTCAAAATTAAACATTTTGCGAAATGCAAATTGCGAACAGAACTTGAGTTCGATTATCACGAGAGAGTAAAACGAGCTCGGGAAGAATCGAACTCCCATCCTCAGGGCCGAAACCTGATATTCTATCCATTAAACTACGAGCTCATAGATAATAAGACAATTAATTATGATTTTATAAAACTAACTGATTCTTTATTTTTGAATTATTTCCTTCCTTATAAAATCAAAAATTTGAGTTCCAAAGATAAAAACAACTAAATAGTGTCTCTGATTTAACAAAACATGCTAAAACTAATAGTTTCGACAATGCTAACATTAGCTATTCTGATATTCTCCTACACTTTAGTGTATCAAAACTTACCCCTAAACCCTATAGAAATGAAACCTATTGGAATTACCTCCGAACCCATTGCAACAATAAACCACAGATTTACACCAGTCTTCGAAGAAAATTTAAGATTTAACCATAATAATATTTCTTACTTTATAGAACCGTCTTGCTCAAACACTAGAACCTCGGCGATGAAAGAAGCTTTTCAGATTTTTCAAGAAAAGATGGAAGTAATTTCATTTCATGAAATTGCCTATAAAGAAGCAGACATCTTAGTGGGTTGTTCTGAAAATTTTATAGGACTTGGAGAAAACCTTTTTGCAGCAGGAGAAGGAGGACCTGCAGAGATCATTAATACTACTCACTTCAAGATAATTCAAAAAGGGAAGATCCATTTATACGAAGATCCTCGTTGTGAACGGCCTGTCGTAGAGATTCACGAACTCTGTCATGTTTTCGGCTTTGACCACACTCCAGACCTCAAGAATATTATGTACAATACTTCAAAATGTGATCAAAAAATCTCTCAAGACATGATAGACTTTATTAAAAAATTATACTCAATAAAACCCTTACCTGACGCAAGAATCTCAAAACTATCTGCAGTCAAAAAAGGGCGATATCTAGATTTTAATATTACAGTTTTAAACGAAGGACTGACTGAAATGGAGGAGCTTAGTTTAACATTAGTTGCAAACAATAATACAATTGATAGAATCAATTTAGACTATATTGGTATAGGTTATATCAAAACCCTAAGTACTACAAACCTTAGATTACCTTCTATAAATATCAAAACAATTAACTTTATCCTTGATCACGAATCAAAAATAGAAGAGTTAAACGAAGAAAACAATGTTGTTCAAATGACTCTCTCGAGTCTCTAAAAATTTAAAAACTAATTAAAGATTTTTATCTTATGGGGGATGAAAATTTAGAGTACACTAAAATTCTGAAGGCGTTAATGGAATTGCCATTCCAAGTAGGGAAAACTCTTCTAGCAGATTTTCTAAATGGAGATTATAAGAACAAATCAATAACAAAAAACAATCTGGACGAATTACATAATTTTGATAGTCTCCACTGGAGTAAGAATAGAATCTATCAAGAAATAGACAAATTGATTACACATGGAATGATTGAATTCATAACAAGTGATTACAATCGATTTGTAAAAGTATTAAGACTGACAATCAAGGGACAAAACGAAATTATACATCCAACTTTGCCGAAAAAAGAATTGAAAAATAAGATTAAATTTAAACGAACCGAAGTTACTGAAAAAGATAAAGAGATATTTGAGGCACTTAAGGGTTTTCTTGGAGAATACAATGACGAGCAAAAAAAAGCGATAATCTCTAAAGCAGATAAAATTCTCTGTGTTGCCGGTGCTGGTTCTGGAAAGACAACAGTTCTTACGAAGAGAATTGAATTTTTGGTTAAATATCGTGGAGTGTCACCTGAAAAAATTTTGGCGATTACATTTACACGGAAAGCTCGACAAGAGATGGAAAGAAGACTTTACGAATTAAATGTTAGCAACAAAGTAAAAGTACATACATTTAATTCATTCTGCGAGGAGATTTTACGGAAACATGGAAACAAAATCTATGGTCGTCCTACAAAAGTTCAGTCTTATGCAGATAAGATTCTTGCAATGAATATGGCTCTTGGAAATTTGGGAATAGATATGGAGGACGCTTTACAATCTTATTTTACGCCTCAGCAAAGAAAATTCAAAACAGGAAATCAGTTAGCAAATAGTTTTATGAATGATTGTTTTTCAGTAATGGATTACTTCAAGGTCACGGGTGAGGAAGAATACGATTTTTCAAAAAATGTCGATATAAAAAACAGGCATAATGCTCAAAGGGTTTACCAAATTATAAAATACTTAAAAGAACATATGACGATGCAAGGACTTCGAGATTACACTGATCAAATCCTCGATGCAACAAAATTCTTAGAAGAAAATACTTCAGAGATTCCAGAGTTTGAACACATTCTCATCGACGAATATCAAGATGTTAATGCAATGCAAGCTAAGTTAATTAATCTCTTAAAACCCAAGAATCTTTTTGCTGTTGGAGATCCACGACAATCTATCTTCGGATGGAGAGGCGCAGATATTAATTACATTCTTAATTTTGAAAAAGATTACGCTGATTCAGAGATTGTTCATCTAACGAAGAATTATAGAAGCACAAAAGAGATTGTACAATTCATAAATCATGCTATAACTTCTATGGAGCTTCCAGATTTAGAACACCACCTAGAATCAGAAGACACAAAAATCAAGATCATAAATTTTGAATCTGAAGAAGCTGAGAGAGATTTTGTTGTTAAAAAAATCTTAAACTCTAAAATTCCAAGAGATGAAATTTTCGTGTTGGTGAGAACCAATAGACAACTTCAGGAACTTTCACAACTAATGAAAAAGACAGGGATTTCACATATTCTTAAAACAGATGAAATTCAAAATTCAGCAAAAGGAAAGATGGGAGATATAACTCTAGCTACGATTCATGCAATTAAAGGTCTCGAAGCAAAAAAAGTTTTTATTGTAGGATGCAACGAGCAGAACTTTCCATGCAAAGCTTCCGATCACCCAGCTATTGAGATGATCAAAACTGATGATTACAATAAGCTCGAAGAAGAGAGACGATTATTCTACGTTGCAATTTCACGAGCAAAGGAGATTTTATATCTGACCTATTCTGGGAAGAAAAGAACCTATTTTATTACTGGTGAAATGATAGAAACAATTGAGAAGGATAATTGATCCCCCTATTTGTCGTCATTCTTTAGTGAGTCATTTTAGTAACATTTATAAAACTTAAATGTAATAGATTCACATGTCAAAAACGAAGTATGAGTCTATTAATAGAGTAAATTGTGATGATAAAAGAAAGAGACTTGCCGAAGCGGTTTTAGACGGTGCTTATCTTCATCGAGAAAAAGGAGATAGAAAAGGAATTAGAAAAGTTAAAATCGGTGGAAAATTTAACCAAAGAGTTGACACCTATGATGGAAGAATTAAAGCTGCAAGTGAGATTCTAGGATTAAACTACCATCCTAATGAAATTGAGAATATATATCATGATATGCTGGAAAAGAATCCTTACTTATTAAAAAAGATAAAATCAAAAGATAAAATCAAAAAGTTTATCTCAGAACAAGGTGAATTAGAAAACATTGCTTCTAAGACTACGCCTAATGTTGTTTCCAATAACAAAACCAATAGAAGAAGCTATATTCCTAAAATAATTAAGACATGTATCGTTGCAGGTTTGATTGGAGCTGCAATACTTTATGGACCTAGTTGTGAAAAATCCAAAGATACCAAAGATTCACAACCTAAATCAAATGTTCAAATCAATCAAATCACTGTAAAAAATTTAAGTGATTACATAACTCAAAGAGAAGACCCTACCATTTTAGAAGAACCAACAAAATCTTTAGAATCTCAAGTTTCCAAATCGAATACTCAAATCTTAGAACCGATCATAATAGAACAAAAAGCAGAATCTCCAACTCTTAACGATTGGAATAAATATGTCGATCATGTGATTAAAAGAAATCCTCAAATAGATAAAATAGAAGGAAAATTGAACATCTCAGCAGATCCAAACAAATTTATTCACCAAATTGGTAAAAATTACGAACCTGTTTTAGAAGATTTTGGGAATGTTCCAAAAGATATTGGCTTTAATAAAAAAAAGAGAGAAAGTAGAGTTAAAAGAATTGGAGTAGGGTTAAAAAAAGCGGGCAAAGGTTTAGTGAAACTATGTACATTAGGATTTGTAGACCCTAATAATGAAACAACAAAGAAAAAAGAAGGGAATCAACTAGTTAGATTATTAAAGAGTCCCTATGATATTCTTTCCGGAACAGTTGAAGGAGTCATCGCAGCAGCAGATATCCCTACAGCAGGAATCCCTGGGAAAAGTCTTGATGTTCTAACAAATACTTTTAAGGGAACAATAAACTCCGCCGTAAATAGTATTAGTTATCCAACAGCCGTTCTAACAAAAGGGATTGGAAAATTAGAAAACTCTGTTTTTAAAAATGATGGGAAAATCAGCAAGGATACTTGTGTGGGACTAAGTATACCTCCAAGATTTATAGGAAATGTTTTCAACCACGAAGCCACAAACTCAGGTAAGACTGTTTACATTTCTGAAGAAGAACTAGATAAAGGAAATACTGGCGCCATCTTAGAACAGCTTGGCAGTCTTGGCCTCGATTATAATATTTTAAAAGTTGATAAATCAGAAGAATCAGGACGAGAAATTTTACCAGAATCAGAAGAATTTGATTGGGGGACTGGCGATTCGGTATGAGGTTAAAAATGAAGATTAAAAAACTAAGTTTGATTTTTCTAATAAGTTTTATCCTGTTTACAACAAGTTTAGCTTCAGCAGATGTTAGTGTAAATTATGAAGTTTTGGATGCCATATCTACCGGAGGCGGTAATTTGATTTATGGAACTTCTGCCATCGACGGAGTGACCACAGCAGGTTACGTTTGCGCAAATTCTGACTGTAGTCTTATAGGAAACCAAATTGCAGGTTTAACAACTTATTCCTCAAACAATATTGTTCGAGTTGTTTTTCCGACAGAATTAATCTCTCCAAACGGCTATGCTATTTACTTCTACAAGGACGGATATATCGGGTGGGAACAATACGGCATAAAAGTTTTTGGGAATATTGCAAATCCTATTAACGCACCAGATCCAGTTTACTTATCCAGAAAAAATTCTGGAATGATTCCCATCACTAAAGTCAGCGGAATAAAAGATATTTCTGTAGAAGAGTCATTAAATATAAATATCAATTTAGTTTCAGATAGCTCTGCGATTGAAGACCTCCGTCATGTATCCAATCTTCCTGTTTCTGAACATTTAAACGCGATGACCAGACTAATAGTTTTAAATTCAATCGGGAACACAATCATCAATTCCACAACAAACGAAGCAATCCCATATTCAGGGGAAGTCACAAGTTACTTTAATCAAATCTTTAACATCGAAGGAACTTACAACATAATTATTCAATCAGAGATTATCGACGACAAAATATTAGACAAACACGTTGATGTCAAAAGTTTTGTAATTAGTGTTAGTGGAACTACGCCTGTAGTTGGAAATAAAACTGGAAATTGCAAAATTGATAATTTTAGTTACACACCTACTAACCCTAAAAAAGATGAAATAGTGAACTTTAATGTTGACTATTCTGCGGATTTTTTCGATGAAAACGGAACAGCCACAACTGGAGAAACAAATTTAAGCGTCTTTGTATATAATGAATCTGATATCCTTCTTGACCACTTAGATTATAATTTAAATGGTTCTCTTACAGATCATAGTTTTGATTATGAGTTTGAAGACATTGGAATATATAATGTTACCTTGACCTTATGCCCTATTGTTTCTAATTATTCTGAGGATAATTGTAGTATAACTTCTGTTTTGATAAATATCAGTGAAACAATTATTCCCCCTACCAGAAACGGAACTGGAAACTGTGAGATTCTAGATATTGATTATAGTCCATCTCGTCCTGAAGAAGACGAGGAAGTAGATTTCAGTATAGAATACTCTGCGAATTTTTTCGATGAGAATGGAACAGCTACAACTGGGAACCTTCAATTAAATATCTTAATTGAAGAAGATAATATTGTTATCGACGAGCTGAATTATATTTTAAATGGATCTCTCACAGATTATGAATTCGAATATGAATTTAAATACGATGAAGAATATGAAATGATCTTTAAGTTATGTCCTATTGTTTCCAATTATTCCGAGGATAATTGTAGCATTTGGTATATTTCAGTTGATGTTGAGGAAAGCGACGATGACGAAGATGATGAAGAAAGTTGGGATGAGATTCCTTCTACAAGAAAATTTGATTCAACTATTAAACTAGTCGAACCTATATTTATCGGAGGAGGAAGCGAGAGCAAAGATAACTGGTTTTTTATTTGGATCTTATTTGCAGGTATCTTAATTGTTTTAATTCTGATTTTAATTATTTTGAAGAGAAAATAGACCTTGTTTTCCTTAGATCGACTTTTTTTCTACTAACTTATTCCCTTCTATCATCTCTGCTATCTTAAGTATAAACACAACAAGAAAACCAATTACAAGAGCTAGGGACGTTCCTTTATTAATAGGATAACCTAAAGACAACATAACAAATGAAACGATTAGAAGTATCCCAAAAATTCCAATCACCCATTTCTTCTTGACTTTTGTTCCCTCGCTAACATCAAATATAACATTCACCATGAGTAACTATCGATTATTAGGGTTAAATAGCTTTCTGTCTAAGCATAAACGCTCCCACCTCGGCAGTTCCTGCACCCCCACTCGCTAACGCTCCCGCCGTTCACTCTGACAAGATGTCTTATTTGAAGTGTGTTATTTTAATCTATCTTTTATTAATTTACTGACGCTATTGGACTTTTTAAATATTGTCGAATGGAGTAGATAGATACTCAAATAAATTTCTCAACATTCCTTAATCTTCCAAACTTTGCCTTAGTAATCGCAGAACATAAATCATACGTAAGGTCTTCGTGGATTCCCCATTTGACTAAACAACAATAAACCTCCTCCCAAAATCCGTCCTCTTTTTTTGTCAGCGTTGCTGTTTTCATTGATGAGTGTGCGATGGAAGGATTATATAAATCTTGTCGAGATTAGATTGATGGATTATTCCTTATACAAAAACATCAAAATCGGCATAAGATTTTTATCCTTCGCAATTTTCTTCACAGCGTCGACCATTTCTTCCTCAGTCCTTCCAAATACTAATTCATAAGAAAACTTCGATCTTTTTTCCTTCAACTGTTGAAACTCATTTATGAATTCTGTTTTTAGTTTAATCGTATTCCACGCCTGACCACTCTCACTATAGTGGACTTTTCCTTTAATACTTATTATTTTTCTTGGGACTAATGGTTTGCTTTGCATTGTTTTTGAACCACTTTTTCCCTGAAGGCTAATAGAATATAACTTCATTATTATATAAAAGCTAGGTTCACAAATATATACAAAAACACAATAAAGTTTAAGAACTCAAAAAAATATTAATTCTTGTCCCAAAGGGAAAAAGAGTTCTTGATAGTTATAAAATGGTTAAAGAAGAAAAGAACTTATTCATAGATTATGGGGGATTAATATTCGATTATGATTTTAATAGAGATACTCTTCAAAGAGCTCACAAATTAGCACTAGGTTATATAAATTCTTTAAACGATAAAAAAATCTGCTTACGAGGGCTTGAAACTGCACACGATAAAGCAATTAGGATATATTTAGGGGCGAGAAATCAAGATAATTCTGAATGGACAATGAATCAGATAATGAGTTTAATGCTTGATAATCTGAAAATAAATGTAGATGTTCAACACTTAGAAGATATCTATAAATTTAATGACCACGATAGTATACCTTATTCACATTCTAAAAAGACCTTAAGAGAATTAAAAAATAAATACAAATTAGGGATAATTTCCAATCTACCCCATGATTCTTTAATTACAGAGTTAGGTAAGGGGGGAATGCGGGGGCTATTTGATCCAATTGTTATTTCTTATCAAGTGGGAGTTAGAAAACCCCATCCAAAAATTTACCAAGAGGCATTAAGGAGAGCTAATACAACTGCAAAAGATAGTATTTTTGTTTCCCATGAAGACTATGAAGTCGTTGGAGCAGAGAAGGTCGGAATGAGAGGGATTTTAGTTAAATCTCTTGAAGAAGTGATAGGAGTTCTATGAAAATACTTTATACAAATATAAGCCCCGTCACAAATGCGTATACAAATCTTAATCATATTTATTATTTGAAAAAACAAAAACCTCAAAAAATTTATTTATGTGTCTGGGATAATTTTGTTTATGAACACAGTATCTTTGAAAAAGGTTTAGATCATACACAAAATAAAATTCAAAAACTGCATGAAAATGTTGAAGTTCTTGAAAAATTAATGAATTCTCTCAAGCTGGACTATAAGATAATTTATTTATCTGATGCGATGAATAGGTTGTTTAAGAATTCTAATTATTCGCAAACACTTCATAAAATTTTAGCTAAATTTAAAATTGAAAATCTGAAAAAAGGTTTTGAAATTGAATATATCCCTTTTAGTCAAATTAGTTTATCCAAAATAAATTATATTATTTCAGATTATCTTATAGCAATGAATTTACCAGAATTATTTCCAGAATTATGTTCAACAGCCCCAAATTATTATTTAACTTCTGAAAGATTTAAAATATTTCAAAAAGAAATTGAGCATTATTTATCTACAACTTATCTTAAATATGAATCTCCTAAACCGATTTATGTAAAAAGAGTTCCAGTTATTATCTCCAATAAAGAAGAAATACCTTCTATCGAGATGTCACAAGAAAGAATACATGAGATAGTCAAAGATCATTATTCTGATAAAACAATTTCAAAAAGAGAGATTAATGATTTAATTGAAATTTTTAGTCCTGTTTTAAAGTCGTTAAAATTAAAAAAATTAAAAAAGCAATTTGTCGAACAAGTTAGTTTATCTCTTTATGATTATTTTTCAAAAATTCTTGAGATTGTGCAAAAACAAAATGCAAAAGAAAGAACTAGGAGTTTATTTATTTCAAATAAAAAAGAATTTGAAAGACAAATTAAACCCCTTAATAATATTAAATTAGAGATTCTAAAGTTATGTGATGGAAATAATAGTAGCTTAGATATCTCGAGAAAAACTGGAATTAAGCTAAGTACAGTTTCAACTTATTTTAATTATCTAAAAAACCAAGAATTAATAATAGGTAATCGAAAGCCTAAGAGAGTTATTGATAGCATTGTTATTAATTTGAAAGAGATGAATTGAGGGAACAGTAATTATGGATATAGCTTTTATCAATTCACCATTACAGGACTATGGAAAGAAAGCAAAGAAAGAGTATTATACCACCCCTCCAATGGGGTTAGGTTATTTAGCTGTAACTGCTCAAAATTTAGGTCATAATGTCAGATTAATTGATTCGGAAGCAAGAGGATTATCTTTAGAACAATCTGTTAATGAAACAATTTCTGAAAGCCCCGATTTAGTTGGAATAAACCTTATAACTCCAACTTTTAATTTAAGCAAACAGATTATTCAGGGAATTAAACAAAAAAATCCTAAAATTAAAATCATTACTGGTGGAACTCATGCTACAATTAATCCTGAACAATCATTAAAGCAAATTCCTGAAACAGATATTTTAGTCAGAGGGGAGGGAGAATTAACATTAACAGGACTTCTTAAGAATAATCTAAATTCTGACGGAATTAAAGGAACGTCTTATTTTTCAGGAAATAAGATTATACACAATCCTGAAAGAGAAAAAATTGAAGACTTAGATTCCCTTCCTTTTGTTGACAGAAGTTTTTTTATCAATGATCCTTCTCAGGAAAATGAAAATTTAAAATCAGTCATTATGGGTTCAAGAGGTTGTCCTTACACTTGTAGTTTTTGCTCGGCTCCATTAACTTCAGGAAGAAAAATAAGAACAAGAAGTATTGAAAATATTGTAGATGAAATGGAGTTATTAAAACAAAAATATGGAATTAATTCTGTTCACTTTTTAGATAATGATTTTATTTATAACAAAGATAGAGTTCTGCACTTAGCGGAGGAATTGCAAAGAAGAGATTTAGGAATTAAATGGAGAGCATTAGCAAGAATAGATATAACTTCAAAATTTGGAAAGGGATTTTTACAAAAGATTAAACAGGCTGGTTGCTATCAATTGGTTTTTGGAATTGAATCGGGCAGTCAAAGAATTTTAGATTCAATTAAAAAAGGAACGACACCCGAGCAAGCAAGAAAAGCGATTCAATATTGCCAAGATGTCGGAATAAAAACAAAAGCATATTATATGTTCGGATTTCCAACTGAAACATTAGATGAAATGAATCAGACCTTAAATCTGGCAAAAGAACTTAACACCGATACTGCTTGTTTTGTTTTAGTTAAAGCTTATCCTGGAACTGAGATGTATAGTTCTTTAGTTCAGCAATATGGAGATAAACAACTTCAAATATATAATCATTTACAAGAGCAAGTTCCTTTAAATATTCCAAATCAAAATTTTGATAAATATCATATAGGGAATAGTTTATCTTTTTGTAAAGCAAGTCCCAAGGAATTAAATAACATGCTAAGAAAAGCTTATAATATGTATTACTCTAGTGGAGGTAAGAGAAAATTAGACCTTGCTTAAAATGAGAAAAATATATGTAGCTTATAAATTTAAGGAACAAAATCCTGAAGAACTTAGGAAAAGGCTTGAAGAGTTGAGCAAAATTATTGATGAAACTACTGATTACAAAACTTTTATCTTTTTTAGAGATGCTCAAAAATGGGGCAAGATTAAAATGGATGTTAAAGAGATAGTTGAAAAGGCATATAAGGCAATTGAAAAGTGTGATGCTATTCTTGTCGAAGCTTCTGAAAAAGCAAGAGGGGCTTATTTTGAAATTGGTTATGCTAAAGCTCTTGGAAAGAAAGTTATAGTTATCCATCAAAAAGGAACTGAAGCTGCATTCTTGGAGGCTTGTGCTGATGAAGTTATTGTGTATGAAGATTTTGAGAATTTGAGGGAAAAGTTAAAAATAAGTAATTAGTTTTGAGACAGATTTGTAAATTTAAAATTTTAAAATTTAAATCGAAGGTTAGCTGAGAGGTTGTTTAGTTTAGTGGAAAATTAGAAAACACCAATTTTATAAATAGCATTTGCTGGGTTATTCTATGAAAAAAGGGTGCGTTTTCTTTATGGTGTTTTTTTGTTTGATATTAGCTTTTAATTTTGTTAGTGGAGAGATATTGACTAGTGATGCAAATGTAAGTTACGATTCTTCTATTATCGAAAGATTTGAAAATGGAAGTTCTGTTAAGGTTTCAGTTACTGTAAAAGATAATTCTGGAATTAATATTGTAAAAGGAAGTGAAGATCTTAATGAGCAAATTAGATTAAGAGAAAATTGGTTACTAAATAAAACTGAAGCAGTTTTAGACAGTCTATCAGAAAAACCAAACTTGACTGCGAAAGGGGTGAATTTTTTTCAAGGAAATGTTTCAATTGATGTTTTTAATGAGTTATTAAATAATTCTGATATTGAGATCATTAAAGATTGGACTGATGTTCCACTAATGCAGGGAAATCTAGCTGATGAAATTGAAATACTTGTTAGCGATGCAGGTGTACAATATGATTCTTCGATTATTGGAAGATTTGAAAATCAAAGTTCTGTTACTATCTCAGTTAAACTTAGGGATGAATCTAATATAATTATTAATGGAACTTTTGAAGAAAGAGATGTTTTAATCAATCAGAAAGGGGATTGGTTCAACTCAACGATTACAGAATTTTTATCTAACTTCTCTAAAGAAGAATTTAATTTAACAGGAGTTAGTACAAGAGGGTTTAGAGGAAATATTACACAAAAGGGATTTAATGAACTTCTTAAAGATTCTCGTGTATCCTTAATAAAAGATCGTACAGATGCAGCACTTATTACTGGCATGCTTGATGAAAGTGTTTCTATAATTAATGTAGATACGGAGGTTTGGAATTTGGGTTATACTGGAGATGGAATTAAAGTTTGTGTTATTGATAGTGGCATCGACACAGATCATCCTGATTTGTCAGGAAACATAGTTGACGAAAAATGTTATTGTTCTAATAACTGTTGCCCTAATAATCAAGATGTAGATGATTCGGCGGAAGATGATAATGGTCATGGAACACATGTAGCAGGGATTATTGCATCACAAGATTCTACCTATAAGGGTGTTGCTTATGATGTTGATCTTTATATTGTAAAAGTTTTAGATTCAAACAATCTTCTAAGAAGCCATGATGATATGGATGATGCTATTATTTGGTGTGAGGATAGGGGAGTAGATATAATCAGTATGAGTATCGGTACTAATGTAGTTTATACTTCTTCAAATTGTCCAAGTTGGTCTGATGCTGAGATTAATAGTGCTTATAATAGTGGAATTTTTATTGATGCGTCTTCTGGAAATGATTACTCAACTTTGGGGATTAGTTATCCTGCTTGTTCAGAAAATGTTACTTCAGTAGGATCAAGTTCCGAGGATGATACTCTTGCATCCTATACTAATAGAAAAAGCGGACTTCTTGATTTGCTTGCACCGGGGGGATCTCTAATAGGGGGAGGTTCTTGTAGTACGACGGATAGAATTTGTTCAACATATTTAACTGGAATTTTTATGGGAATGACTGGAACATCAATGGCAGCACCTCACGTAGCAGGTGCAGCAGCCTTACTATTAGAAATGGATTCATCTTTATCACCTAGTGAAATTAAAAATGTTTTAGTAGATACGGGTACTGAAGTTGATGGCTATCCACGTATTAACGTCTTAGCTGCTATAGATTCTTTCACGGAAAATGAAACAGAAGGGCAAGTATCAAATTGTAGTGCGTCAGGTTATGAATCCTGTCTAGAATATGAATATGGAGATTGTGATGTAAAACTTGCTACTAATACTTATGCTGATAATACAATTTCTTGGGGAGAGATATATGATAATTCAGATCCATATGTATTAGAGGAATATGTTTTTGGATGGCATGGACTTGATTCACAACAAGTTTATTATGATGTAGAAGATCCTAATGGAGGAGATTGTTATGAAGGGGGATGTGATGGAACAGAAGTAAATTCAGAAGATACTATGGCTCCTGTTAGTGCTCCAGGGACTGCAAGTAGGGAGGTAATCTTGGCTTATGATGATACAGAATCTTATTGGTGTTGGGTTTATTTTTACGACTTTGATCCAAATTATGGGGGAGATAACTTGCTTTATGTTTTAAACTGCTTTGATGATGGGGATTGTTCCGCTAGCCAGTATTGTGATAAGAGTAGTAGTTGGTCTAATTGGGATTGTGTTAGCAAGAAGAGTGATGGTCAATCCTGTACTTTAGATACCCAATGCCTCTCGAATTATTGTGACAACGATGATGTTGGATTAAGTGATGATGGTTGGTGCTTCACACCTTACAATACTTATTTTGATGGACAGGAAACTACTAAATGTGAGATTTCTGCAGGTTCTGGAATCCCAGATTGTGACGAAAGACAAGTAGGCGATGATTTGAATTTATGTTCGGGGATTGCATATTATGAAGAAGAATGTAGCTCTTCATGTGGCTACACAGATGTGACTTCTATTTTTGAATGTACTGAAACTGGATGTTCTTGTAGTCAAGCTCTTTGTGATGGTTTAATGACTGGAAGTTTTATAACAACATGCTCTGCTGGTGAAACTTATTTTGCAGATAAATGCACCTCGACGGCGGGAGGGGAAGATAGAGGTTATAATATTTGTAGAAGCAGTTCCTTTGTAGCTGGATGTTCTGCGGATTCAAGATGCAATGGGGTAACTGCTAATACTGGAAGGTGTTTTGCGAATTGCTCTTATGATACTATTCCTTACATAACTGCGATGAGCCCCTCTAACAATACTTCAGATAAAAATGGTTATGTCGAATTTACTTGTTCCTCTACAGATGATTCTAATTTAGCAAACATGACTCTTTATGGAAATTTTACTGGAAGCTGGAATGCGAATGAAACAAAAACTGTTACAGGAATTTCTAACTCCACCACATTTAGTAAAATTTTAGAAGATGGAACTTATAGTTGGACTTGTTTGGTATATGATAACGATTCTCAATCAAGATGGTATTCTGAAAATTATTCTATAACTGTCGACAGATCTATTCCTTTTTTTATTGTTGAAAATTCAACAGGAGGTGCAGTTGCATGGTTTGATGGAGATGGAAATTTAAGTCTAAAAGGAAATTGCTCTGCGTCTGCGAATTGCGTTGCTCCTAATAATTCATTTATTGTTCAGAATTCAAATTATGAAACAGTTGCGTATATTAGTATGGAAGGGAACTTATGTATCGAAGATGGAGATTGTTCGGATTTGTCTGCAACTTGTAACCCTTCAATTGATGCTTTTATTATTCAAAACCATGGAATAAATATAAGCTACATTGATTTTGGAGGGGACTTGTGTTTGACGGGAGATTTAAATGAGTATGTTTAATAATAAACTATTTAAAGGAGATAGGACTAAAAAAGATATGAAAGAAAGTGTGATTGGACTTTTTAAAAATAAATTTCTTCTCCTGTTGTTATTAATATTTATAACCGTTCCAGTTTTTGCAGGAAATATCATCGTTAACGAAGATGGAATACAATCAGACAATTATTATTCAAGTGACGGGGATGTTGGCTTAACACAAAATGTTACATACGCTGGAGGAGACGGAGAAAATTATACCTTAATTATAAAAAATGGATTAATAATTAACACAACATCGTCAGGAGAAGGACAGTCTAATTCTTCTTTCCCGACGGAAAATCTTGTTTCTTATTATAAACTTGATGAAACTTCAGGCGTAGTTGTTGATGAATTGGGAACGAATAATGGAACGAATAATGGTGCAACAAGGGACATCATTGGAAAAATAGAAAATGCTTTTAATTTTTCTTCAAACGATTGGGTAAATATGTCTTATTCATCTTCCTTAGATTTTGATTCCTCATTTTCCACAAGTTATTGGATTAAATATAATGTTAATCCTACTTCTACAATGTATGTTATTGGAAATCATGATTATACTAATAAAAATGGTTGGGGGGCGACAACATATCAACAAAAAATCCGATTTGAAGTATATGATGGTTCAGTACAAAAGGCTGTCAGTGCCAATGCAGTAGCAGTTGGAGGAACTTGGTATCATGTAGTTATGGTTTTTGATGATTCTGCCAATAACATGTATATGTATATTGATAATGTAAAACAATCAGAAGAAACTACTGTAAATCAAATAAGCCAAGAAAATAATCCTGTATGGATTGGAGCCCATTATAATGGAGAACTTTATTTAAACGCAATAGTTGATGAAGTTGGGATTTGGTCAAGGGCATTAAGTTCCACAGAAGTTTCAGATTTATATAACTCAGGTTCTGGTTTGACCTATCCTTAATCAAATCAGTTTAATCACAGTCAGTCCCCAATCACAAGTGTATTATGCCGACTGACTGTTCCGATTTTACCGTCGAATTTCAGAAAGTCGTTGTTTCAAATATCTCAAATCTACTGACTCTCCATATTCTTTATAATCTTTGATCTTATTCCTATCAGTTACAATAAAAAACCATTCATCATAATTTTTTAACATTTCAAGCTTCTCCCCCATCCGACTAACCTTACTCAACACAGCCCCAGTCTCAACCTCAATCGCCCACTTCTTCCCACCCAACTCAAAAACAATATCCGGTTTCTTAGTAGTATACAACTCCACCTCAATCCCGTTCTTTTCCAAATACTCTGCAACATCATAAACCGTAAACAAATGCGTAGCCGTTTCGTTATGCCTCGGTTGCAAAAGAAAATCCTCCTTTTTATTAGTCACAAGACTTTTTCTATTTTCAACCTTATACCCCTTCCCTAACAAATATTTAATATCATCTTTATTCAATTCAGACTTCCTAAAAAATCTTTTATTCTCATCAACATTTATTTTGACATCCCTCCTCTTAGATTTCTTCCTGTTAATTTCATTTAACTCATCAGGATTTGTCGTAATCAACTTATGTTCCTCGGGAGAAGAAATAATTTTTATCTCAGAATGGTCGTCTTCCATAATCAACAATCCTTCTCCAATTCCCGCAGTCAAAACGTGTGTCCTCTCGCTATCGCTCAAATGAAACGTCTTACAAATATTATCAATCACAGCAGGTTTTTGTCTCATCAAAACAGTATAAGAAGAATTTGCGAGAACAGACTTCCCAGCTTTAGTATCCAAAAGCCCCTCAACTTCCTGATTAATTAAAAGCAACCCTAAATTAAATTTTCTGCAAGTCTTGACAATTTCAAAAATATATCCCGCTTCCTCAGTTCTCGACAACAAAGTCCAAGCTTCGTCAATAAGTAAAATTTTTCTATCGAGATTAGATTTCATTTTCATATAGATATAATCTAAAACTAAAAACATAACAGCGGGCTTAACTTGAGAAGGCATCCGTCCAATATCAAAAGATACAAAATTATTATCAAAATTAATATTCGTCTTTTTATTAAAAAAACTGAAGACACCAGTCACATACATATCCAACCTATTAGATAAACTGTTTATCGTCGTCTTTTCCAATTTTGTCGCTCTCTTCTCCATACTCTTGAGAACTTTAAGTAAATCTTCTAAAATTGGCGGTTCATTCTCCCAGGTGTCAGGATTATTAGTAATGCCTTTGAGCTCATAAGTTTTAGTCAGTGCCTTATCGATGAATGCCTTTTGAATATCGGACAGATCTCCCAAGAGAATCTTCATCAAGTCCATCAAAGAAAGTCGTTTTTCTATATAGTCGTGTCCCATTAAATCCAAGGGATTAATCATTGTCTTGGAATCCTTAGAAAGATCGATTGTCTGCCCCTTAAAATGCGACACAATGCTATTATACTCTCCCTGCGGGTCGATAATCATAACCTTCGTCCCGTTAAGTAAATACCTCGTAATCAATAACTTGCAAAAATAAGATTTTCCCCCGCCAGATTGGGCTAAAACCAAACCGTTGGGATTTGATAAATTAAAAATATCTTTTATTATAGGAATATTATTTCTATTCAATCCTAACCAGACGCCAGTATTATCAGCTTCGAGGAACTGGCTTGTAAAAGGAAAAAAGGTGGAAAGTGCCGATGTCGTTATATTTCTGTTGCAGTTAAGTTGGTCAACTCCCAACGGAGCCACCGATTTAAATCCCTGAAGCATTTTAAAACTGGGAATTTTTGGCAGAATCATTAAACTGTTTAGTTCGGACTCTACTTTTTTTGTGAGAAGTTCTAACTCTTTTAATGAACCCGCCTTGCAATTAACATAGAGGCTGACATTAAACAATCTTTCTTTCCCTTTTTGCAAGTCCTCCAGTGTCCCTCTAGTGTCGCTATATTGTATTTCCAGCGACGGATTTGTTATCCCTTTCATTTGCATAGAATAAAGATCTGCCCTTTGTTTCTGCAATTCTCGGTTTAATCCCACCAACATCCCCTCGATAGGATAAGGTTTCAGATGTATGCTTAAATCAAAATCCCCAAGAGAACTAATAATCCTGTCAAGAAATCCCGATTCCACATATCTCGGATATCCCGACGCATAAATAATTCGGTGATATTGATTATTTATTTCCAAATAATTCTGATGATTGTGAATAGATTCGGGAAAAATATTTTCCCCACCCTTAAAAAAATATCCAAGAAGATTTTTTATTTCATACGTTTTTAATCGACGGGATTTTAAATTTAAACTAGCCAATCTGTCAAAACAAATCCCTATTTGAATCTCAATATTCGTTTCCTCAGGGATGATTAGATAAAAAACCCGATTCATTATTTTATTGGTTTTAATTATATTCCTTAAATGATTTCGATATTTCCCGAATAGTTCTTCAAATTGTTCCTGCTTAATTCTCAATTTTAAGGAATCTAAATAATCTTCAAGTTTTATGCTTTCAGTGTTCATCAAAATCTGCGTCGGAAAGTCTAAAGAATTAAGAAATTTCTGAAAAGATTTTATAATTGCCTCTTTTTCATTAACAGGCTTCATACTAAAATTAATCGTACTCACTTTTAGAATTGCAACTTTCTTATTTTTTGAATCAATAATAAAATCATCTTTGATCTCTTTTATTCCAAAGAACTTTTTCAGCTTAGAATCATCCGACCTTAATTCTCTTAATTTTAGATAAAAATAATAATCTTTTATTTTATCTTCAAGATTAAAAAATATAAATCCAAGCCCGATAACCGAAGGTATACTTGCTAAAATAATTCCCAAAGTCATATCATCAATTTTTCTAAAAATCATTAGCGAAATACCTCCAAATAAAAAAGCGTATAATAATTGCCTAAAATTCAAACCGAACATTATCTTTTCTTTATATGCTAATTGCTGAGGAATTTGGTAAGCCATTTCATACAAAATATTTCGCAACGGACATGACGGTTCCCGTAGTTGTTTCTGTTGTCTTTATTGCTGATTTAATTGCCGAAAAAAACATAAGATAAAACATCAACAGATTAGCCATTCCGAAGGCAGATATCATCACAAGAATCTTAAAACTTTCAAATAATTCTATTTTGACTAATTGGGAGCAAACAACAAATATTAAGCTATTGAAAAAAGTTGCAAAGATACAAACTCCTAAAAAATTAAAAATTAATCTTCCAAAACTATTTAGCGGAGGAATAAAATAGCAAAATATTCCTATTGGCACAAAAACAACAC
>JAGLLG010000029.1 GCA_023140635.1 Candidatus Pacearchaeota archaeon
GATAGGGGAAATCAGATAAAAGAGGTAGAAGTAAAGGCTGGATATAAAATGCCCCTTGGAGATAATTCTAGTGTTACACTATATGGGGGATCTGGATATAGGAGAGTTGAAGATAAAGGTTCTGGGATGAGTTCTTGTGTTGGAGATCAAAAATATCATGCTTATGATAGGGAAAATGAACTTTTTTATATGCTTGGAGGGGTTGAGACAAAGATAGAGATGGACTCTGGGTGGTTTTATGGGGTTGATCTGAAGGGTAAATGGTTGTTAAAGGGTACTCAGACAAGTTCATTTGATGACAATCATTCTACATATCCTGAAGTAAAAAATACTCAGAAAAAAGGGGCTGGAATAAAAGCTTCAGTGGAAATTGGGAAAAAGACTAAGTTAGGAGATTTTTCTGTTGAACCTTATGTTGATTATTGGATAATTGGATGTTCAGAGCCAGCAGATGCAAGAATAAGAATAGCTGATGAATGGGTAAATCCTGTTTATGAACCTGGGAATAATACTCTTGAAGCAGGAGTTAATTTTGTCTGGAAGTTTTAGTTTTTATTTTCTTTCTTTAATTTCGTTTTTAAGTTTCTCAATAAATTCATCTAAATCCATAGTTATAATTTCTTTTGAATCTCTTGCTTTAACTGCTATTTTGTTTCCGTCTTTTTCTTTTTCACCAATTGTGACGAGGTAATTGAATCTTTGAATTTGGGCGTCTCTTGCTTTCTTTCCTATTGATTCGTTTTTGTCATTAAGTTCTACTTCAAATCCTGCGTCGAATAATTTTTGATAGATTTCGTTAGCATAATTTTTAACGTCGTCGTTCATAGTCATTACTTTAATCTGGTTTGGAGATAGCCATAATGGGAATTTTCCATCGATGTGTTCTGTATAAATTCCTAAAAATCGTTCTATGCTCCCATAAATTACTCTATGAAGCATAATTGGTCGCTTGCTATTTCCTTTTTCGTCGGTGTATTCAAGTTCGAATCTTTCAGGGAGTGCCATGTCTAATTGAATTGTGGAACATTGCCAGGTTCTTTTTAGAGAATCATTAATATGGAAATCTATTTTAGGTCCGTAAAATGCTCCATCTCCCTTATTGATTACATATTTCATCTTTCTTGTTTTTAGTACTTCTTCTAGTGCTGCTTCTGCCAGATCCCAGAATTTTTTAGAACCTATTTTTTTCTTTGGACGAGTAGATAATTCTATATGATCTATTTTAATATCAAATGTGGAAAATAGTTCAATTGTGATGTCTATGATTTTTTCTATTTCGTCTTTTAGTGTTTCTCCTGTACAAAAAATATGGGCATCGTCCTGAGTGAATTGAACTACTCTCATTAATCCACCTAATACTCCTGAGAGTTCTTTTCTATGGACTTCACCGAGTTCGCAGGTTCTTAATGGTAGCTCTCGATAGGATTTAGGAGAGGTTTTGTATACAAGCATTCCTCCAGGACAATTCATCGGTTTGATAGCGAATTCCCTGTTTTCGTATTCTGTTGTGAACATACTTTCCCTGAATTTTGACCAATGTCCAGATATTTCCCAAAGTTTTTTGTCGAGGATCTGTGGTGTTGAAATTTCGGAGTATCTATTTGTTCTGTGAATTTCTCTCCAATACTCAATTAACTTATTCTTAAGATGAAGACCTTTTGCGTGCCAGAATACCATTCCTGGAGCGGAACTATTAAAACTCCATAAGTCCATTTTCCTTCCGATTATTCTGTGGTCATTTTCTTTTATTTTTGAAGTGTCTAGTTTTGATTTTTGAAGTTGGTGTAGCAGTCGACTTCGTTCTTCGTCGGTTAATTCTTCTTCTACTAGTGTATTTCCTTCGACTGTGAATTTCCGAGAAAGTTCTGATAGTGGATGGCCTTTTACTTTTAGCTCGAATGTTTTATAGTAGCCGAAAGGAGCTTGGATTACTTTGAACTTTTTTAATTGTTTTGCAGCATCGTTTAGCATTTGAACTGCGATCTTTGGTTTTCCTAGATTAGTTGATAAATGTGCGTAGGGATATAGTACAATGTTTTCTGTTTTGACGTCCGTTGAGATCTTTTCTATGTCTTCGATTAATTTTTTTAGTGTTTCTTTTGAATCCCCTTTTTCTATAGCGACCATTACTACAAGACAATTTTTTGATTCACCCTCGAGCTTTTGGTTTGGTGCTATTTCATCGATAGATTTTAGTGCTTTTTTTAAGGCCTTGAAATTGATATAATCACAGTGTAGATTTAATGTTTTCATACTAGAGTTAAAACGAAAGAATTTATAAAGATTTGTGCCGTGTTTTGTGTAACGTGTAAGTTCGAGGAACTTTCGTTATTATTTTATATGGAGGTGAATAAAGATGGCAGGGATGGTGGATAGATGTCCTACAGGTGTTGCAGGTTTTGATAAGCTTTGCCAAGGAGGTTTTGTAAGAAATTCGGACAATTTAATTGTTGGTGGACCTGGTTCTGGAAAGAGTACGTTTCTTTTGCAATTTCTTTGGAATGGGGCTATGCAGTTTGGAGAGAATGGGCTTTATTGTTCGTTTGAACCTGATATTGTAGATACGTTGAATGATGCTATGGCTTATGGTTGGGATTTCTCGAAGCTGAGTGGTGAAGGGAAGATCAAGTTTATGAGGTTTGCTCCACAAACTTCTATTGAAGATTTAAAATCTGAATTAACAAGTGTGATTGCGCGGAATAATATTAAGAGAATTTGTTTTGATCCTATTTCAGTTTTGGCGTTGAATCTTAGTGAGAAAGGGAAGATTAGGCAAACTATTTTTGATTTGTCGTCGCTGATGAAACGATTGAAGGTGACTACGATTTTTAGTGATGAGAGTCTTGAGGAGGGTTGGATAAGTGGGGTTAGTAATGGTGATTGGACGAAGACAGATATTTTGAGGTTTCTTTCGGATTCGGTTAGTGTGTTTTATGAGTCTGGAATTGCAGGTGTTAGTGATCGGGCTGTCCGGATTGCGAAGATGAGGAGAACAGCGCATGAGAGAAAGGCTGTTGGGATGACTATTGGTGATAAAGGTATCGAAATTCTTGGAAGTGCTAGTGTTGTTACGAAAGAATAGTTACAGATAGGAAAGTTTAAAAAGGATTATTTTTTGGGTTGTTTATGGGAAAGATTAGTAATTTTATTGTGGTTGCTGCTATTACGGGTGCGACCTTGGTTGGAGGATTTTATCCTATGAAAACGTTTGCGCAAGAGAAGGTTGGAAGATTATGTCAGGATAGTTTGGAGAGTAAAGTTTCAAATGTATCTGATTTAGCTGAAGAAACGAGTCAAGTTTTTTCTATGAAGGAGCGTCGGGAGATACAAAAAATTCTTTATGCTGAAGCGGCTAATCAGAGTTCGCAGAATAGACGTCTTGTTGTGAAATGTATTTTGAATCGGGTATCGCATAAAGATTATCCGAATGACATTTATTCGGTGATACACCAGAGGAATGCATTTTCTTGCACATTTGATGGAAACAAACTTTGGGGACAAGCTAGTGGGGAAATTCCTATGAACGGTTATGAGAGAAAGGTTTTTGATGGGTGTGGGGAGGATACTAGAGAAGTTCTTGATGGATTCAAAATTGGGATTCCTAGGGAATCTGAGATTGTTGCTTATAGGGATATTTCTATTGAAAAGCCTAATAGCACTTATTGGAATTCTTTAGAAAAGATTTATGAATCTGAAAGATTGGTATTTTATGTTCCTAAATCTGTTGAATAGATTTATCTGTAATTGAGTTATTAAACGTTATAATGTTGTTACGAAAGAATAGTTACAAATAGAAAGGTTTAAAAGGGATTGCTTACTAGATTCTTTATGGTAACACTTAAACAGATAGTTGCAGGAGCAGGCATTGTTGTATTAGCCGGAGGAGCGTATTTAAATGGTAGTGGAATTTTGACTGAGAAAAAAGATTTGATTTATCAAGGATATCATGCTAATAAAACTGAGGGTGTTAATTCATTAGTTTTTGATGGGAAGTCTTTTGCAGAGAGAATTGGGAATCCAGATTTGAGAATTAATGGGAATCCTTATGGGCTTAAAATTGGTGAAAAGTATGATGTTGAAGTTAAATCTCCGAGATGGTTTGGAGAAGATGTGGCAGTTTCTGTAGAGCGAAGTGATTAATCTTTAAAGATAAATTTATCGACTTGTTTATCAGCATTCAATCTTCTTTCTTGATGTTCAGATAAAACCGTGTTTATTTTTTCAATTAATATTTTTTTGACTTCTCCAGAGAGCAATCCCCCCTTAGAATACTTGTCATAAATCTCAGATAGTTTTTTATCATCTTCTTCAAAATATTTTAACCATTGGCAGGCTACGTCGATTTCTATGTCTCCACCTTTTTCCCGATGTTCTTCGATTGTATCCTTTCCTCCACTGAAGGCGTATTTGTTAATTTTCTTTTTAACAGTCTTTGCGTCGTCTGTCATTAGAATTGTTTTGCCTGAGTTTGAACTACTTGATTTTCCTACGGTTCCAGTTAGCGGAGACATGAATTTTGCGTGTATAATTGAAGGCTTTTTGTGTCCGAGTTTTTCTACTACATCTCTTGATACTCTGAAGTGCGGGTCTTGGTCGACGCCCATGGGAATTAGGCAATATTTGTTTTCATTATTTAGGATGTTTGGAAGGAAGCATGGGACTGTTTGCATTGCGGTGTAAAAAATGCTTCCGATGTTTTCTGAGTCTGTGAAACCGAACGCGGCTTTTATTGTAGAGAAAGTTATTTTTTTTGCAACTTTAATTGCTTCAGGATAGAGGATTCCTGCATGTTTTGTGTTGATTAAGAAGTGGGTTTTCTCCGGGTTGAAACCTATTGCGATTACATCTCGCATGTTGTCTTTTGTCCATTCTTGGATTTCTTCATACGTCATATCTTTGTGCAGGAATTTTTCGTCATCGGTAAATTGAAACCATAGTTCTACGTCGAATTTGTCTTGAAACCATTTTGTAAAACTCCAGATTGAGTAATGTCCTAAGTGAACTGGTCCGCTTGGTGCAACGCCAGTGTATAAAAAAAACTTTTCTCCTTTTTCGTAGGCATCGAGAACTTTCTCTAAGTCTCTGTGAGCAAAGAAAATTCCTCGTCTTAGATATGGGTGAACTTCTCCAGCGATTGCTTCAATTCTTTTTAGAAGTTTTTTATCTATTGGTTTAATACCGAATTCCGAGATGAGTCTGTGGTAATCTACTTTCCCTTCTACGCTATAAGGGTTTACCTCCATCTTTTTAACCATAGTAATTTAGCCCCGAGAGATTTATAAAACTGTTGTTTACAATAATATTTAAATAGTGAAAATGTGTATTGTGTGTATGAAAAAAATAGGTTATGTGTTTACTTTAATGTTTATCTTGATGAGTTCGTTTGTCTTCGCTGATATTTCTTTGTCCGAGCCTGAGGAAGTTTATAATCTTGGTGATAAGATTTATATAAATGCTGATGGATTGCGTGGTGCTGAAATTGGGAACTTTAACGTTAATTTAGTTTGTGGAAATAAAACTGTAAATTTAGTTAGATGGCCTGCGAGTGATTTTTCTACAGAAGAGGATCAAGCTTATGCGACATCGAAAGTATTGGTTAGTGAGGATTTGGAGATTTCTAATTTAACAGAAATTCTCGGTGAGTGTCAGATTATTTTGTCGCTTGGTGGCCAGGGGGCTTCGACAAAACTTTTTACAATAAGTAAGGATGTTTTTGTTTCAGCTTCTACCGACAAGACTAGTTATGATCCTGGTGAAGGAATTTTGGTTAGTGTTGATGCTAGTAAAGCAAATGGTGGTCTGTTGAATGGTTTTGTAGAGGCTAGTGATGCAGCGTATTTTAGCAAGGCTGTTGAGGATGGTTCTGTTAGTGAAACGTTTTCAATGTCTGAAACTGCAGAGGCAGGGATATATTTTCTTGGTATTCGTGTCTATGATGTTGGGCAGAATGGTGTTTTGAATGAGGGTTTCGCTAATATTTCATTTAGTATTAATCAGGTTGCATCTTCGATTATTATGAGTCTCTCTGATGAAGAGGCAGTTCCGGGAGAGGAGTTTACTATTGGTGCTGAGGTCTTTGACCAATCAGGCAAGGAAATCGTTGGAACCGTTTCTGCTAAGATTATCTCTCCGGAGAATGAAGAAATTGAAGTCATGATTCCTACAGGAGATTTTAGTACTTTTGATTTTCCTGTTAATGCTACCGCGGGGTCCTGGAAGGTAATTGCAATGTTTGATGAGATTGGTGAGCAAAGAGAGTTTGAGATGATTAAGTCTTCTAAGATGGAGTTTAATATTAGTGAAGGTGTGTTGGAGATTACGTGTGTTGGGAACTGGGAATGTAACGGAAGTGTTGATGTCCAGATTGGTGAGGAAAGTAGTGAATTGGAATTGGTTATGGATATGGGGGAGGTTCGGAAATTTAGTCTTAAGGCTCCGCAGGGAGAGTATGAGGTTATTGTTAGCGATGGGGAGAGTTCGATTAATCGGCAGGTTTTGTTGACGGGTAATGCGATTTCGGTTAGGGATTTTAAAGAGGTTGGAATTTTTAAGGCTTATTCGGTTGTGTGGATTTTTTTGATTATTGTTCTCGGAGTTGCGGGAGTTATTTTATTTATGAATTCGCGGAAGACGAAGAAGTTTAAGGGAAATAAGATTGAGAATGTTGTTAGTTCTGTTTACAAACATGTTGATTCTGCGAAGTCCAAAATTGTTTCGAAAACTTCGGGGCTTAATGTGAAAAATTATGGTCATGAAGATAAGACTATGGTTGATTTGACAAAAAGTGGGATTGGGGGTGCGGAGTCGACGCTGGTGTTGAAAGGTGAGAAGCATCTATCGGCGATTGTTGCTTTGAGTGTTAAGAATTCTGCGACTCTTGGGGGTCATGCGAAGGATTCTTTGATTAAAATTGTCGAGGGGACTAGAGAGTTTAAGGGTCTGGTTGATTTGAGGGGAGATTATATTTTTATTGTGTTTTCACCGTTGGTTACTAAGACTTATAAGAATGAGGTTCTCGCGTCGAAGACAGGTATTAAGATTTTGCGAGGTTTGAAGGATTATAATAAGAAATTCAAGGATAAGATTGAGTTTAATCTCGGAGTGCATACGGGGGAGTTGGTTTCTTCTAAGGTTGGGGGTAAGTTGAAGTATACGGGTCTTGGGAATACGATTTCGCTTGCTAAGAGGATTGCGGATTCTGATGTCGGGAAGTTGTTAGTTTCCGAGGATGTTCGGAAGAAGATGCTTAGAGATTTGAAGGTTGTTAAAGCGAAGGAAGTTGGGAAGAGCCAGACGTATGAGGTTTCTGAGGTGGTGGACAGGGAAGCTAATACTGCTAAGTTGAAGAGTTTGTTGAAGAGGATGGATTAAATGATTAAGGTAATATTCTTTGATTTTGATGGAACAGTTTCTGATGCGCATGGGATTGCGTATAAATCTATTGTTAGGACTTTGGATGGATTTGGATATAAGTTTGATAAGGGTAAGTTGTCTGGTTTGATGGGACAAAAAATGGGAGAAATTTTCAAAGGACTTGGGTTGAATTTAAAGCATTTGAATGTTGTGCGTAGTAAGTTTTATAGATATTTTACTGAGGCTGCGTTGGATGGAGGGATTAAATTGTGTGTTTCTGTGAAGCCTTTGTGGGAGTTGAAAAAAGATTATCCATTAATTGTTATTTCTAATTCGGAGACTTCTTTTATTAAAGCTTCAATTAAGAAGTTAGGGTTGAAGGGTTTGTTTAAGAAAGTTTATGGGGCAGAGAAGTTTTCTAGCAAGGATAAACTTTTAGAGAAATTGTTTAGGAAGTTTAGGATTAAGCCTTCGGAGGCGATTTATATTGGCGATAGATTCTCTGATGTGGTGTATGCGAGAGAGGCTGGATGTTTTGCAATTGCGATTCACAATAAATGTTCGTGGTCTGATCTGAAGACGATAAAAAAAGAGAAACCAGATTATATCATTAAGGATTTTAGGGGACTGAGGAAGATTATTAATTCAATTGATTGAAGGCTTTGACTATATTGAGTTCTAGGTCTTGGTTTTTCTTTAGAAATTTTTCGAAGAGGTTTTGAATTTTCTCATTCTTTTTTCTCTTTGATCCTTTAATGTTCTTTAATTTTGCATATAATTCTACTTCCTTGTCGGAAAGGAGGTAAAGGGGTTTGTTGTTTATTTTCGGTCCGTTGAATTTTCCTTGGAGGATGTTTTTGAAGATATCTTCAGATAGTTGAGAAAGATTGTCAGATAATAATTTAGGTTTTGAAGTGAATTTTACTTGGAATTTTTTCTCTAGAACTGTTTTGAGGATGTTTGTGTTTAAGCTAGATGAAGATTTTAATGTGATAATTTTATCTTTGGGTAATATGGAATGCTTTCGAATTGTCCTGAAAATTTTTCTCTCGAAATAATCTATAAATTCTTTTTTTGATAACTTTCTCTGATTTGTAAATTGCCAAACTGTGTTAGTCATAATTTTACCTCCTCAAATTTATATCTTTCTTCTTTAGTTGATCCTGTTGAGTAAGCCTCTTGGAGTTCTAAAGCTTTCTGTTTTCCTTTTGTTTTATTATAATAAACTGAAGGTTTACCTTTAGCATCTTTGATTGATGTTTTGAATTCTGTTATTATCTGAGATTCTATTTCGTTTCTTGCAACGATAAACCAAGTATTGTCAATAAAAAAATGTCTACCAATCATTGTTAGGGTTAGTGTTTTCTCGTTGATTAAATCTTTTTTTAATAGTGTCTTTAGTCTTGTAGAGGGTTCTTTTTCGCAAAGAAAGCAGCCTCCAGCAGGACTTGGATATTTGATTTTATATTTTTCAGCTAAGTCCATCTGTTTTTTCCTGGAACGTCCTGAGAATCCCACATCTGCTAATGGTCTTATTATCTTAAATTTAATCTCCTCATCTATCTTTTTCTGTGCAGAACTTGTTTGAGACATTGGCCGTTGTCCCGGAACTTCCCCTGTTGCAATTATATCATAGTTATGTTTGTCAGCGTACTCTTTTGCTTTTTTGAACATAAAGATTTTGCAATCAATACAAGGGTTAATCCCTGCACCTGTTCCGAATTTAGGTTTTTTTAGGATTTTTAGGTATTCAGAAAGTAATGGTTCCTTTGTCATGTCTATAACTGTTAATTTTAGATTATTCATTTTTTTAGAATTTTTGTGTTTGCTCTCGAAAGGTAGTTTGAAATATAATGCTTCAATAGTGTAACCTTGTTTTTGTAACATGTGTATGACTAGACGAGAATCTAATCCTCCGGAGTATAACACAAGTGCCTTCTTCATAAAATTTCTAAGAGATGGGAGGTTTTAAGTTTTAGTATCCTCCATAGACTTCTAATTCTTTTGAATAGCCTTGATGATCGAAGTCAAAGTTGAAGATGAATAGAAATTCTGACATTGTTCGAACCCCTAAACCAGCCTCTTTAATTATCTTATATAGGTATTCTGTAAAGCAGTATGGGCAGATATGAGTGTTATTTTTTCCGCATGCAATACATTTTTTAGATTTACCGTCGAGGTATCTATGTGCTTCTAGGAATTCATCTAATCTTATTTGGAGTTTTGCTCTGTCTTGGGGGAATTGTTGGATCCACTGTTGGAAACCTTTTGCGATACAATCAGGACAAAGAGGGTGTTCAATATTTTTTCCACAGGATAAACAATCTTTGTGAATACCCTCACAATTTATATTTAATAGGTTGGGGCAGACCCTATCCTCACAGATATATTCTCCAGATTGGTTGGGGCACGCCGTTTTTTTAGAGTTAAATGTCTTTATAGCGACATATATTTTCTGTTTCATTTGAAAAGTTTATGTCGCGAGATTACAAGAATTTGATAAAGACGGGGTGAGCCCACGCTAGGGAGGTATAAGAATTCAGGGTATACATTACTCTTTGCGTTTGCATAATTTTGAAAGGAGTTAGAAGTTTATATAGTTTTCGGGGGCTATCTAATCTTCTCAAACATTTCAGATAATTTTTC
>JAGLLG010000003.1 GCA_023140635.1 Candidatus Pacearchaeota archaeon
TGTAAGACGATTTATTCTTTGCCGCCTAAGGGAATGATGAAACCGGCTAGGTTGTCGAAGAAGGCTGCCAATGAGTCTGGGAAGAAAGAAGGTGACTTAGAGATGTGTGGTGAGTGTGGGTTTCCTTTAGTTCTGTCTTTTCAGAAGGGTAAGTCACCTTGGAAATTTTGTTTTAATCCTGATTGTCCTTCTAATGAAGAATTGCAGAAGAAGAAAAAGGAATTTAAGGCTAAGTTGGCGAGTGGCGAGGTTGAGATTGTTGATGGGAAGATTATTGATCATAGTAAAAAAGAGAAGAAGAAAGTTGTGAAGAAAAAGGGTAGGAAGAAAGTAGTAAGTAAGAAAGGGGAAAAGTGAGTATAATAATTCTTATAAGGATGATTGGGGTTTGAGTTTAATGGGGAAAAGAACTTCTATAGAATTAGAAGAAAAAGTTAAAGACATTATCGGGGCTGATTTAAACATTTTAAAAGACTCCCAAATGATCAAAATCCTTGAAAAACGACTTGAGTCAGATAAAGTAACTTTAGAAGAATCTGTTGATTATGCTCGAAATTTAATGGATAAAAAAGTTCAATTAGAGGATCCTTTCTTAGATTATGCATTTTACCATTATGGTTCTGATACTAACAAGAAAGTTGAGCGTATTAGAAAACTCTTTGCTAATTTTTCAAAATATTCTGGTCAATTAATTTTAGAGAATCATGAAGGTCACCATTGGAGTAATATTCTAAGCAAGGGATACGAAGAAAGAAGTATTTCTTTAGGAAGATTGCAACAGAATGCGTATACTATTGAGATGCCTGGGAGATTAGTAGAAGCAGTTACTTCTGGTCTAAAAATTTTTAGAAAAAGTGATGGATGGAAGGATAATAAAACTAATCTACGATTAAATGATTTCATTTATGAGTTTTTAAAAACTTCTGATTACCATCCTAACAAAATGTCAATAAAACTAGCCAAACTTATGCAAAAGGGAAGGCACGCTATCTTTAAGAGTATCCGGCCTAAAGGGATTTATATTGATATCTTTTCTCCAGTGCAAAGAGAACAGAGCTTTGGACCTTCTATAAATTATGATTCAGAACCCCATACCTCATTAATTGTGGGAGATAAGGCAGTTCGTCATTATTTGAAAAATCAAAAATTAGAAGTTGTTACGAAGTCTGTCTCTTCTGCAGGGATTCCGGGAATTTAAAATAAACCTCTCTTCCTAATCCCCTCATTCACAATCTCAAACATTAATTCTTTGACAGGTAAACTTCGATGTTTTCTTAAAACGATTTTTCTTTTTCCTCTGAAGTCCTGAAGTTCGATTAGACATTTGCTCCAGTATTTTAGAAGGTCTCCTCCGACCATTGAGACTTTTCTTTCGAAGTTTTGGTCTTCGTTGTTTTGGGTGAAGGTAGAATAAACCTGATTTGTAACGATAACAGAGATGTTTTGTTTTCTTGCGATTTCGTTTAGCGATCTTAATTGCTTTGCAAGTTTTCTATTTACTTCAGCGATTTTCTCGTTGTCTTTTGAGGTTATCGCGTCTCCGAGTTCGAGTCGGTAAAGCATCGCTATTGAATCTATGATGATTAGGGAAACGTCGCCTTTTTTTACATGGAGTAATAATTTTTGAAAGTCTTTTTCTTGTTCTTCGAAGGAGGTTGGTTTTAGCAAGAGGATGTTTTGCAATGCGATTTCGATTTCATCTTTGGTTCCTTGGTGGACTTGTTTGAATCTGTCGGAGGAGAAACCTCCTTCGGTGTCCATGAAGATTATTTTGTTTCCTTTTCTGGCTTGAGAGGTTGCGACAATTATGCCGAAGTTTGATTTGCCGGAGCCTCCAAGTCCGTAGAGTGTTGTGATGATGTCGGATTCGTATCCGCCCTCGAGGAATTTGTTTAAGTCAAATGAGCCTGTGGAGATTTTCGTTTCTGTTGCCATACTTGTCTAATTTTCTGACGGTTAAAAGGATTTATATAGTTTGGAAATATGAAGTTGTATGGTGAAGGAGAAGCGTGTTAAGTGGGTTGTCGTTTTGGTGATGTCGGCGGTTTTTGGGCACATGGGTGTTGATAGGTTTATTATGGGGAAGACGGGGACTGGGATTTTGAAGTTGATTACGTTTGGAGGATTAGGCGTCTGGTGGATAATCGATTTGATTCTGATCTCTACGAAACATAAGTTTGAAGGGGTTAAGTGGGTTAGTTAGAATTATTTAAGTTTCTTGAATTCGTCTACTGCGTTGTCAATTTCTTTTTCTAGTGCTGCGATTGCGCCTTTCAAGAGTTTCTTCGGATTGTCCCCTTCAATGTGGAGGATTGGGCTCTCTGTTGGATGATCTCTTTTCCAAGCTGCTAATTTTGCGCCTTGTTTGTTCAGATAAACTCTAAGAACTTCGGCAATTGTTAGACTACCTACTTCGATATCTAGTTCGTTCTTTTCATCTTTTAGAATTTTGATTTCCATAAATATATTGGCGGAATTTGGTTTTTAAGTGTTTCTAATGATTCTTAAAAACCATGGTTTTAACCCTGTAGGTAACTCTGGTGAGTTAAGGGTTTCGATTGATTATTCTATTCTAGAAACTCCGTCCTTTCTAACATGGATTACATGGTCTACGAAACCTTCAATTTTTTGTTCGTGGCTTACTAAGATTATCTGCTCAGCTTTAAGTTGCTCGAAAATGTCTCGCATTTTGTCGATTTGTTCTGTTGCAAATCCATCGGTTGGTTCATCTAATATGACTATATCTTTTGTCTTAATTTTTGATAGTAGTGAATTTAAAACCTGATTTAGGGCTAGCCGATAAGCTAATGCAATTGCAGTTCTTTCTCCTCCCGAAAGGAAATCGTATTCTATTTCATAATCTTGATTAGAAATTAGCGGAGTAAAATCCTCGTCCAATCTAACAGATAATGAATCCGAGACCAACATCGAGAACCATTCACTGAAAATTGTAGAGAATTCGTTTAGAAGTTTAATCATGACATTTTTCTCAGTTAGATTTATCATTGCGATAAATTTTTCTTGTATCCAATCTTGCAATTTTCTAAGATAATTAATATCTTCTCGGATCTTCTCCTTACTTTTAATCTCTACTTGAAGTTCCTCTAATCTCTTTTTTAGAATTTCTAATTCTTTATTTTTTGTTGCAAGGGTAATTTCTTTTGTTTGGGTCTCTTCATTAACTTTTTGATATTCAGTCTTTGTATCATCAAATAATTTTTGAGATTGTGAGAAAGATTGAGCCTTAATTTTTAGTTGTTCTGTTTGTTCTTGTAATATAATTATCTCGTTTGATACTCTATCTAGAATAAATGCGTCGCTTTTCATTTTTGTTTCAATTATTTTTTGATGTTCAAATTTTATTTTATCTTGCTGAAAATGACTTTTATCTGACTCGTACCCTTTAACTAATTCTTTTTCTTTTTCTATCTCCCTAATAAGAATTGGCTTCTCTTGAATTTTCTGTTCGAGTTCTCGATCAATTTCTTCTATATCAAATTGTGTTCTTTTTGTAATCTTATGTTTATGTTCTTGGCTTACAGTTTGGAAACATGTTGGACAATTTTCTAAAGATGTTATTTTTTCTTTCAATCTTAAAGGGTTCTCTTTTTTTGAGTTAAGAACTGAGATCTGAGAAGAAATTGTAAGAAATTGAGAATTTTTTTCTTCAAGAAGTATTTTATGTTTTTCTAAAAATTCTAAAACTGCACGGAGCCTATCTTCGGAGAAATCAATCTTTTCATGAATTTGTTTTTGCATGAGTACTAGATCTTTTTTCATCCTAGATTCTAAATCTTTTTTTCCTTGGATAAGGGCGTGAAGTTTTGCAATTTCAGAATCTATTTCTCTTTTCTCTTCGATGATTTTTTGTATAGAATTTAATTTCTCCTCAAATTCTTGTTTCTTAGTTAAGAATTTTTGGTGTTCTAGGTTTAGATTGTTTGTTTCTCTTGAAAGAATTATCTTTTTTTCGTTTTCTAATGTGAATTTTTCCTTCAAAAGGTTTAGCTCTGATGCTAGGACTTCCTTTATCTTGATTGATTCCTTTACTTTTTGTAAGAGAATCTGAGAATTGTCCTTGATTCTTTTATAACGATCAATCCCAAATATGTGTCGCAGAGTATCTAATCTTACCTCCCGCCTCTCTTGGATTATTGATTTCATTTCTTCTTGAGGTGTATAAACTGTAAATTTGTATAAGAGGTTGGATTTTTTTATGAACTCTTTTGGATAGTTTAGGATACGAATAACTCTGTCTTTCATCTCAGAGGTTGATAATTCTTCTCTCGTGTTTCCTACTGTGATGATGTTTAAATCTTGAGTTATGCTTCCGCTTTTGCTTTTCTTTATTGTTCTTTCAAGAATTACTGTCTCTCCTTCAATAACTACTTCTAAGCAAGCGTATGCATTATCGGTTCCATACCGTAAGATTGACGATCCTTTTTGTCCTGGTTGTAATCCGAACAATGCGAATTGAAGCCCAAGAAGTATAGAAGTTTTTCCAGAACCTACGTCTCCTGCTAAGAGAACAGAACCCTTAGGGAATTCTATTGTCAAGTCCTCATAGCTTCGGATGTTTTGGATATGGAGTTTTTTAAATAGCATTAGATTACCTCTGAAAGTTTAAGTATGTTTTTTAATTCGGATAAAAGTCTATCTTCGAAAACAAATGATTTTTCGTCTTCATTTTTTTCCATTGAGAGAGAAGTCATTAGCTGTGGTAGATATTTTGTGAAATCTCCTGGGTTTTTCTGAGAATATTCTCCCATAATTCTTAGCTCTATATTTTCCACATCTTCTGTTGGCAGATAGGCTGTTTCAAAACATATATCTTTAATCTGAACTGAGGAGATATTTCTTAAAAAAACGTATGCTTCCTTTTTTCGTATAAATTCTTCTATTTCGTTGAAGTGTATATCTCCTGTTTTTCCTTGAGTAAGAATACCTTTTAATCTCAGAAGAACTATTTTATCTTTAAGATTAAATTTATCCAGTTCAGAAATTATTTTTTGTGTTGCAGTTAATCCATCATCTATCTCTAGGAGGATATAGGTTACTTCTTTTAGGGGGATTTGAATGTTTTGAGTTTTTAGATTTCCATCGATGATTTCACCTAATTGGAAACTTCCATAGTTGAGGTCCACTAGTTCTTGGAAATTGTTTGGAAATGTTGGTCCGGGATAGACATAATGTGAGTTCGCTTCATGAGTTTCATAACGCTGATGGATATGTCCCATTGCGTAGTAGTCTGCCAAAGGGAGTTTTTGTTTTTCTATTGATTCCATGGGAATTGTGCCTACGACATCTTTGATAGTGGTGTGAACCATTAAAATTGTGAAAGAGTTAACTTCGTTAAAGTATACTTTTTTTAAATCTTCAATTTCCATGCCCGATTTTCTCCCAGGATATCCATAGATTGCGATATCTCCATGCATATAAGGTTTTAATCTAATTCTTCCATCTTCTTCTAACTCCCAGTTTTCTACATTTTTACAAAAGCCTGCTTTTTCTAAAACATCTAAGAAAGTTTTTCCGGATGCTGAAAAGTCATGAGAACCTGCGATTAAGTAAACAGGGATTTTGACATCGTGAAGTTTTTTGAATTCTGCGAATGAATCTTTTAAAATTTCTATTGGAGGGTAAGCGGAGTCAAATAAATCTCCAGAAATTAACATAAAATCTATTTTCTCTTGGATGCCTCTTTCGATGATTTTTTGAAATGATTGAAAATTTAGTTTTTGTAGTTCTTCCTGTCTCCAACCTCCGAGGTGACAGTCTGCTAAATGTGCGAATTTTACCATAATAAATACCTCCTTATATCCATTGTTGAGAGAATTTTGGAATGTATTTAAAGATTATTGGGGTTTGGTTTAGGGGTTTGTAATCGTATCTTATACTATCTCAATTTAACGAAGTCGTCGGAGGTTATTTGAATAGAGAAACCTATAATGTTTTGGAACCGTTAAATTTCTGTTATATCCTTTTCCATACAAGGTATGGGGAAACTGCGTCTGCAGAGTCGAAAAAACATTTTTACATAAAGTTCGAAGAGCCATAAAGAAATAGAATTAAAGAAGGACTAAATCTTCTTATTAAGTTTTGAGTTCTTCTAAAACATTACCATATACTGTATAGGTAAATACATTTTGGATAAATTCAATAATTGAAATTACAATTAGAAATATAATTAATTTGATTAGATTTGCTCCTATGAAAATTGATGAAGTATCCTGCAGCATATCCAGTGGAAAGAATTTTAATGTTACAAATCCGACAATCGTTCCAATTATTGTTAAGACTATCCATGCACCAAAATATTTTCCATTAAGAATCTTCTTGGAAATATCTCCAAAGTCAAAAGCGGAACTAAATTTTTCTGTAATAATCCAATTTAACATTGCAATGGGGATTAAGTATCCAATAATTATTGTTAATGCCCAAATAAAGAATATGCCGATGCCATAAGTACTTATTAATCCTAGAGGATTTGAAATAAAATTTACTAAAAATGAAGTTTGATTAGTTACATAGTCTATTATTAGATCTTTAGCAAAGACAAAAACCATTATTATTACAGGAATTAAATATATCAATGCGATAATTCCGGCAACAAAAGCATTTATCCATAATTTTCCATGATTTTTCCACCTCGGCATTTCATAATTACTTTCTGATGCTGATTTACCACAATTAAAAGTATAACCCAAAGCCATAGTGTTTGTAACAATCTTAACTAAAGGTATAGGAAGACTTAGAAGAATACCAATTATTAATTTTTTTATATCAGTGAAAGGTCTTTTAATTGCTCTAAGATAGTCAACCATAATATCTATCTATAATGATATTCCTATATAAGGTTTGTTATTTGTATCCTGAAAATTAGTGCGTCTCTTTATCTTAAAAATGTTTTTTCTATGTGTATAATATGCTGAAATTATAACTTTCTTTATAATCCTCTCCCTTTTTGGCTTACAATTATAAATTATCTTAACTCCAAAATTAGCAACTCTTCCATAAATATTTTTTTTCTCGCAATAATCTTATATTTGAATTTATTAATTTTGTCTAGAGGTGTTAGACTTGAGACTAAAAGAAAAACTTTTCCATTTTTGTTGAGATGTCTTTTTGCTTGCCTTAGAAATTTCAAGGAGATTTCATCTCCCCGTTTTCCCCCAGTTGTTGCCAACTGAGACGATTTTGGTTCGCGAATATCTTTTGGGAGATAAGGTGCATTGAAAGTTATTAGGTCAAACTTTCCTTCGATGTTTTCGAAAAGATTTGACTTGATTGCATTAAATCCTTTTTTCTTTGCGAGTTTTACCGCTGTAGGATTTATGTCTGTGGAAAAGATATTTTTTTTGTTGAGAAATTTGGATGCTGTCTCTGAGAGAATCGTTGATCCTGTTCCCATATCTAAATAGGAGTTAATCTTATTTTTAGAAAGATATTTCTCTAAAAATTCAGAGAAGAAATATGAATCTTCGGCAGGCTGATAAATTTCAGTCATTTTAAATTAATTGATCCCAGAATAATCCTAATACCGCTGCACCTACAAGGATTGCTATCAAAATTATGATTAAAAGTATTACTAGGGCTTTTGGCATTTCTTTTTTCTTAGTTGAAGAGATCTTGGATGCCTTTGGTAATTGTTTTATTTTAGGTGTCGTTGTCTTAATAGGAGGTGTAGACTTTGTTTCAGCCGGTGTGACTGATTGTTGTTTCGTAGAATAGAGTAACTTTCTCATTTCTTGTGCTGCGTTATCTACTGCTGACGGTTTATACCCTGCATTAATGAAGCTTTGTTTAGCTTTCGCGAAGGATTCTCCTCTCTCAAAGGCATTTTTTAATCCTCCTACTAATTCCAAATCCTTACTAGAATCTACAGGTTCTACAATTTTAACACGCCCCCGTCCTGCATTAGATGGCATTGTTTTCCAGGTTTGTAACCAAGCTCTTTTGCAAGATCTGCCATAGGTCTTGTTTTATCTAGACCTCCGTGGGAAGGGATTATATGTTGGGGATGAATAATATTTAGAATATCTCTAAGGTCTTCTCTCCCTCCATGGCCTGAAACATGCGCATCTCTAAAAATCCTAGGCTTACTCTTCTTCAAACGAGCTTCCATTTTCGCGAACTGTTCTTGATTAACTTTTGTAGGGATAACGCTTGATGAAAAGATTAGATTATCATCACGGTTTAATTTGAATGGGAGTTGATGACGTGAAAGTCTTTCCAAAATTGAGCCAGGTTCACCTTGATGACCCGTACAAACGATCATATAATCTTTTCTTCTTCGCTCGACTTTATGTAATGTTTTTTCTACTTGTCTTCGATACTTTGAAATCTTGATATCATTTAGGAAAGGTGCAGCACCTACATTTTTTGCGGCAGTTGAGTATTTATCTAAGCTTCTTCCAAGAAAAACTACTTCTCGATTTAGTTTTTTTCCAAATTCGACAATTGATTTTAGCCGCGCTATATGTGATGAAAAAGTTGTTACAATCATTCCAGCATTTCGATTTTGAATTGTTAACAAAACTTCTTGGAGTAATGCTCTAGCGATTTTTTCCGACGGAGTTTTTTTCTCTGAACCAGAATATAGTGAATCTACTATAAATGCGAGGACTCCCTCTTTTGCGATTTCTCTCAATCTTTTATAATTAGGTTTCAATCCTAAAACTGGAGTATCATCCATTTTGAAATCATTCGCGTAAAGAACTACTCCTTTTGGTGTTTGGATTGCAATCATTAGACATTGTATTGTTGAATGAGTTATGTTGATAAAATCAATTTTGTATTTTTGGTTTTTGCCTTGAACATGGAATGTTGTGTTTGGTTTGATTGGAAATATTTTGTTTCGAAGAACTATATCATTGTCAGCTAGGAGAGAATTGAGAACTTGTATGGTAAATGGAGTCCCGTAGATTGGGGCCTTGTATTTATCTGATAAAAATGGTATTGCCCCTACATGGTCTAAATGTGCGTGGCTTATGAATTGTGCCCGAACTTTATGCCTAATTTTATTGATTACAGAATCTTCTGGAACTGCTTTGATTGATTTTAACCTCTTCTCTGTCATAACTTTGTCTCGTTCTTCCATCGAAACAATTGCGGGCAGAAAAAATCCCTCGTCGAAGATGAATGCGTCTTCTTCTAGTTCGACTACAACCATATTTTTACCGACTTCTGAGAATCCTCCAACTGTGTATATTTTCACCATTTTATTTTATTTGTCTTGTGGCAAAGCCACGCGGGAAATTCGCAACGAGCACTGTGCGAATTTTACCATCTTATTCTGTTAAGGAATACTCATTTTTAAATCATCGCAATCTTTTTAATCCGCGTGGAATTGAATATTTTATGGATAAAAAAGGGTTTGTCGGATTGATTGTTGTCTTGGGAGTTTTGTTGGTTGTTGGATTTTTTTGGTTTATTGGTGAGAAAGGATTTAATGAAGAAAATGTTGAGTGTGTAAAAGTTCGAACTACTTGTTGCCCGTGTAATATGGGGGGTAAAGAGAAATGTGTTTTAGCAAGTGAAGTGAAGGAATATGAAGTGAATTTGTCTGAATGTCCTGAGGATCTTGTTTGTCTTGCAGTTTATAGTTGTGAAATTGAATCTTGCGGATATATTGATGGGAAGTGTGTTGCTCGATGAAATTTGGTTTTTGGTTTTTGACAATTTTGATATTACTTTTTGCGACAGTTAGTTCACAAACTTCATTTGATGAAAAGATAAGTGATAAAGTTTTAGGACAATTGGAAGAAGAGGGGAAAGTTAATGTAATTGTTAAATTAAGAGATAAGGAACCTGGGAATATTATAATCTCTACTATTAATAATTTTAACGAAGATAAGATAATGCACAAGTTAGAAAAAAAGATAAAAAATAAATTTAGTTCTTCGAATGCATTTTCTGCTGAACTGACTAGGGAAGAGGTAGAATATCTCTTAAAGGAAAATTCGGTGGAGGAGATCAGTTATAATTATCCCATCAAACTTTTATTGGATGACGCGGTAGATATAACAAATGCAAGTTCTATCTGGCCGAAGCAAATTAATTCTTTAAATCTTACAGGAATTCACCAAAGTGTTTGTGTTATTGATACCGGGGTTGATTATTCTCATCCTGATTTGGGGGGTTGTTCGAATGAGAGTTTTCTTGCAGGTAATTGTTCAAAAGTTATAGGGGGCTATGATTTTGGAGATGATGATGCTAATCCTATGGACTATGATGGACATGGGACTCATGTTGCAGGGATTGTCGGGGCATCGGGAGGAATTTTTGGGATGGCTCCTAATGTGAATATTGTTGCGATGAAGGTTTTCAATGACACTGGGGCGGGAGATAGTGGTATGATAGTCTCGGCTATTGATTGGTGTGTGAATAATGCCTCGATATATAATATCTCGGTGATCACTATAAGTTTAGGGTTGAGCGATGGAAATGGAAGCCTTTTGAGAGATAGTTATTGTGACGCTGACTTTGGATTATTAGGAAATGCTATTAACGCTGCTGTTGCTAAAAATATTTCTGTTACCGTTGCTAGTGGAAATGATGGAAACACAACACATATCGGAGTTCCTGCATGTATTGAAAACGCGACTCCGGTTGCTTCTTCAACTAAATCCGACGGCGTTTCATCTTTTTCAAATAGGAATAATATGACTCAATTATTTGCAACGGGAGGAACTTCGGGAGGAAGTGGGAGCTGTTCTTCTGGAAGTATGGATCCCGACAGAATCTGTTCAACATATAAAGACGGGGCATACATCTCATTTTCAGGAACGTCAATGGCGGCACCGATTGTTGCTGGAGCGATAGCAATTCTTAATCAATATTTAAATTTGACAAATCAATTAATGACTCCTCAAGAAATAGAGACAACACTTAATCAAACTGGTGTATTAATAGATGATAATTCTGGGAGCGGATTAAATTATTCAAGGATTGATATCTATTCTGCTATTTTATCTTTAGACGTCGACGCTCCAAACGTCACACTTGTTTCACCCATAGATAATAGTGTAAGTCTTACGGTTAATCAAACTTTTACTTGCAACGCAACTGACTGGCAATTGTCCAATTTAACATTATATGTTTGGAATTCAACAGGATTATATTATAATGAAACTAAAAACTTGGCCGGAACTGCAGATGAAAGTTCATTTAATTTAACAAATATGGGCGAGGATGTTTATTCTTGGAATTGTTTGGGTGTCGATGTCGAAGGTAACTCAGCGTATGCTTTGGCAAACTATAGTTTAACAATTGGAGGAATTTCTGTGAGTTTGGTCTCTCCTTCTGATGAAACGTATACCAATATTAATAATACTAATTTTAGTTGTAGGGTTATCTCTGAAGCAGATAGTGAATTAAGTAACGTGACTTTTTATTTGTGGAATTCTAGTGGAGACTTGACTTATAATTTAACAGAAAATATTTCTGGATTTGATAATACAACTATTTTTAATTGGACATTTTTAGAGGGGGGAAATTATTCTTGGAATTGTTTAGGTGTGAATAATAAGTCTAACGAGTCCTGGGGTGTGACTAATTTTAGTGTGGTTTATGATGTAACAATTCCAAATTTGACATTAATAGGTTTGCCCTCGAGTGCGACATCGAGTTCTATCTCAAGGACATTTAGTTTTAATGTTTCTGATGAAAATATTGATAGTTGTAGTCTGATTATTGGAGGGGTAGTTAGTTTGACTAATTCTTCCATGAATGTTTCTGTGACACAATCATTTAGCCAAACATTTACTCCTGGAACTTATGTTTGGGAAATTAATTGTAGTGACTTGGCGGGAAATGTGAATTCTTCCGAAGAGAATAGTTTTACCATAACTGCACCAGTAGTTGTTCAAACTTCTGGAGGTGGAGGTGGTGGAGGGGGTGTTATGTCAACTATACCTAATGTTTATGAGGTTAGCGTTGCTGAAATCTCGGCAGGATATACGAAGAGTTTAAAGAGCAATGAAAAAATAAATTTTAGTGTTTTTGATTTTGAAGGGGGGAGGCATTTGCTGACGATTAATGAGATTGGTGTCGATTATGTTAATCTTATTGTCGAGAGCGATCCGATAAATTTGACATTAGGTGTCGGACAGTCTGCTAAGTTGAATTTAACGTCGAGTATTTATTACGATTTATTTATTCAGGTTAATCAGATAGTTGCTGGTGAGGCAGAGTTGACGATCCAGTTGATTAATGAGGTAATTGAGGAGAAGGTTATTGAAGTTGTAACAGAAACGGAAATTAAGAAGATTGAGGTTAGTGAAACTGAAAATTATTTTTGGGTGATTGGATTTTTGGTTGTTGTTTTGATTTTAATTCTTGGTGTTGTTCTTAGACTAAATAGGAAGAAATTAAAAACTAAAAAGACTTCAAAAAAGAAGAGGAAGAAACATGGTAACCGTAAGGGTCATAAGAATCCTTTTCAAATAAAATTAAAATTAGAAAATGGTAAAAGGAAAAAAGCTAAATCTTAAACCGTCGGCAAGAGATAAGAGAAGGTACTTTTTGGTTAGGGCGACGAATGAAAAAGTTGAAGCTGCTATTTTGGAATACGTCGGGGTTCTGGGGTTTGCGGAGGCGGCTTATATGAAGGTTCGGACAGAGGATTTTCCAGGTAAGTTGGTCGGGAGTTGTTTGGTGAAATCGTTGGAGCGTGTTCGGGCGGCATTAGCTCTGGCAGGGATTAGAATTGAGAAGGTTTCTGGAACGCTTAAGGGATTGAGAGGAAAGGCTTAAAAATAGAGTATAATAGATTTTATTAAGGCAATTTTTTTATTTATCAGATGGTAACCGTAAGGGTCATACCCCTTCGGGGCACGAGAACCTCTGGTGAGGCGAGAACCCTCTTCAAATAAACTCGGAATTAGAAAATGGAAGATATACAACACCAACAAATGGGATATGACCGGGCGGCGACGATGTTCGCACCTGATGGACATATTTTGCAAGTTGAATATGCTGAGAAAACTGTTCGGCTTGGCTCTGCTTCAATTGGAATTCTTGGAAAAGATTGTGTTGTAATTATTTCTGATAGAAGGCAAAAAGACAGTTTGATTGTTGAAAATTCAGCAAATAAAATTCATGAGATTGATGAGCACATTATCGCGGTTTCTGCAGGAATTACTTCAGATGCTAGAATCCTTGTTGAGAAGGCAAGAATGGTTGCTCAACAGCATAGAGTAACTTATGATTCAGCACCTAGCACGGAATCAGTTATCAGAGACATCGCAGATGTTCAACAGCAATTTACACAATATGGTGGAGCTCGACCGTTTGGTACTTCAATGATGTTTGGAGGGTATAATGGAGAACCTGTCCTCTATACTGTAGATGTTACGGGGAATTATCTGAGGTATAAGGCTAATGCTATTGGTGAGGATGATGAAAAGATTAAGAAACTCTTGAGAGAAAAGTATACTAATGATCTAAGTTCTAAGGATGCTATAAAGTTGGGACTAAGTATCTTTAAGGAAGTCCAGGGGGATGAGTTTAACGTTGACAAGTTTGATGTTGGGATTGTTAAGGAAGGGAAGATTGAGAAGATTAGTGGGAAGGAATTGGAAATTTAAGGAAGATTAATAAAGTTTGGATTCTTATTTAAGATATGGTAAATACTGTTGCGCGAATAAAGAAGGATGGGAAGCATTTTGAGGTTCTTGTAGATTTGGATGAGGCTATGAAAGTTCGAAAAGGTGACGGAAACCTTGGTGTTGCGGTTTTGACTGATGCTATTTTTCATAATTTAAAATCTGGTGAGCATGCTTCGGAGAGCGAGTTAAGGGATATATTTGGTAGTGAGGATATTATTACTGTTGCTGAGAAGATTATTAAGGAAGGTGAAGTTGTTCGGACGGCTGATTCTATGAAAGCTGAACATGAACAGAAGTATAAACAGGTTGTTGATTTTTTATCTAGAAATGCGGTTTCTGCAGAGGGGCGACCTTATACACCTGATAGGATTATGAAAGCGTTGGAGGAAGCACATGTTAATGTTAAGAATAAACCTATTGAATCACAGGTCAATGAAATTATGGACCAATTGTCTAAGGTATTGCCTATAAAAATTGAGATGAAAAAGGTTCGGTTGACGATTCCGGCAATTCATACTGGGAAAGCATATGGACTTGTGAAAGAGTTTATGGTCGAGGAGAAATGGGAGAACAATGGTGACTTGCAAGTTATTGTTGAGATGCCTACGGCATTAATTTTTGATTTCTATGATAAGATTAACGGAGCTACGCATGGTAGTGTTTTAAGTGAGGAATTGAAATCCTAGATTAGAGTTTTTTAAAAAAATATCTACTTAATAAAATCTGACATTATCAAAATATATCGTAGTTGAATCCCAAACTGTAAATTGGAAATCATCTACAAGACCTCTTTCAGAATATTCACTACAAGTTCCAACGCCTTCAAAATTATCTAAATCTATTGTCACCGTATGCCAATCAGTGTCTGTTTCATGAGGAATATCATAACCTTTATATCCTCGATTAGAAACATCAGTTATTTCAATCCACTGATTATCATTCCCACCACTTATGTGATAGAATACGCTCAAATAAGCATTTGCACTATCTTTTTTATAAGAGAACTCTAAGTAACTTGCTTTCTCTATTCCAAGATTGGAATCAAAAGCTGCACTTCCTCCACTAACCGCTAGGGAAAAATTACCATCTGAAGATTCGGTTTCAGTCTTTGAAGCTACGAATCCTGTTACAGGCCAACCTCTTTTGGTATTAAGTAAATCCATCTCCTGTTCATTATAAACTAAATAGGTTATTGGATCAAATGTTGAATGACAAACTTCTAAAACTACGTCATTTCTTGAAGGGCATAACTTTTCCTGAGTTCCTACAAGTATAATAGGGGTAACCGAAACCTTATCTACAGGATAATCAACATTAACTACATAAACTGAAGACTTGTGTTCTTCTAATAAATCAACATATTCCCCATAGAATTTTCCGGCCGTTCTAGTATATGCATTACTTCCCTCTAGAATATTATAGTTTTTAGACTGAAGACCTTCATCATTTTCTCCACTTGCCTTTACATTAATTCCTCCAAACTTATGGCCTTGATGAGAAAGAACACCGGCCCCCCTATCTATCATCATCCTTACCTCCCCATTAACAGCATCGTAACAAGAATATCCACCCCTAGTGTTAACATCTAAAAGAAGGGATGTACAAGATTCACCTACTTCAATTTCCCCCATTACATTCTTTACCAAGATAATCACATAACCTCCTGCCAAACTAACTATTCCCACCGTCAATGTAATTATTAGAACAACTGCAATCACCGTCGCAATTCCTCTTTTCCCAAAATCTTTTTCTTGTCCTATTCCCATATTCCTAAATTATCATATCTTTTAAGGTTTAAATATCTATCTTCTAAACGATTCCTCGTTTTTACTTTCTAAATATTTCAAAATCTCTAGACCCTCTTTTCCCCTAATCTCGATAACAATTTCTTTCTCCTCCACCCTACAAGAATCTAATATCTCAAATGCTCCGGTATCCAAGTTCACTCCACGAATATTTCTCACAAAACAAGTTCTATCACAATAAACAGCCTCATCGATAATCTTCTGAAAATTCTCCAAAATAAAATCTGGTGCATCACTAAACTTGCTATCTATTTTTTTTCTTATTAAATCAACACAATCCAATGTTACCCCACAAGATATTTCCATATCTTTTGCGTCGCCGATACAAAGTCGCACTGTCTTAAAAACATGAAAATTATAAAAATAAATACCAGTACCTGAAACTAGTATAATTAGGAGAACTCCTATAATCAATAATAGCTCTCCTCTTTTCATATATCTTTTAAGACAACACATTTTATAAAATCTCTCATCTCCATTAACTTGTGGTATGTAAAAAATGTGGATATCAAGATAAAAAAGAAGTGATAATCTTCGGAAGTTCATTATGTCATATCTGTGCAAAATTTTCGCCAGAAAAAATCCATGACTTCCAAAATTACCTTGATGAAAAAATCGATTGGAAAGTTTTAGATACTTTCAGAAAGTATGGGCAACGTTTTGGTAAGAAACAAAAATCTGGGATGAATAAGGTAGCAAGCATCGGAAGAATTGTTACTAGAGCTCCTCTGGGTTATGATGTTGTTAATGGTAATTTAATTCCCAACGAAGACGCTGTAAGAGTTCACTCATTATACCGAACATTTCTCAACAGAAAATTCTCTCTAAATTCTCTCGCAAAAAACTTTAGTCTCTCTGTCAACGGTTTGAAGAAAGTTCTATCCAATAGGACCTATCTTGGAGAAATAAAATTCGACGGTCGAATCCATAAAGGCGAGCACCAAAACTTAATCTCTCCCGAAATCTTTTACGCAGTTCAACGAAAATTAAAGACCTATTTGAAACCAAGAAAAAAATAACTATCTGAAACTTGTCTGTCTCATTGCTCTTGCTTTAGAATCTCCAGGCTTACAAACTTCCTTTCGTCGAGTGTCTGCAATTAATAGGTTTTTATCATAAGCTAAAAACACAGTCTTTAAATTTTCATCACCTGTGAACTTAACAATCGCTTTCGCAATAGCCAATCTACCTGCTTCAACCTGACAAGCAATTCCCCCACCCCTAACATTCAATGCAATATCAAACTTCAAATCACCTAAAACATTCTTCGCAATAACTAACGGCTCGCTAATCTCCAACTGCTGTAAATCAGACAAAAAGGCTAATGATCTTTTATTAAATGTAACAATTCCTGTTCCTTCATTAATTGTCGCCTTAGCAACAGCAGTTTTTCGCTTTCCAGAAACTACAATTCTATTCATTTCAATCTCCCCATAATTTCTTTAATTGTCGAATACTTCATAGGTTTCATGTGTTTAAACTCTTTAACATTCTTTAAATCTTCTTCTGCTAATTCTCCATTTCTGATATGGCACCTCAATCTTTTGAAGGCTTCACGGCCTTTTGCTCTATCTCTTGGCAACATTCCTCGAATCATCCTCTTGATTAGTCTATCTTCGGCACGAATATACTTAGGACCTTTTAATGAAGAGCCTCGACCCATTTCTCTTTTCGCTCGAATCTTTTCAACGAAAAGTTCTTTTTTTCCTGAGATGATAATTTCTTCACAATTAATAATATCAACAAAATTCCCTTTCAATAAATCCTTGGTAACCACACTCGCTAACCTACCAAAAACTGCACCTTTACCGTCGTAAATTATTTTTGCCATTATTTTAAAATATCATAACCATTTAATTCTGGATTTTTTTTCATCTCTTCGCTAATTGTAACGAAAGTTCCTTTAGCGTTTTTGATTTTTTCAAGTGCTTTTCCTGATACAGACCAAGCGACTATTTTCTTGGCTCCGTCGAGGTCTCCTGCGCTCAAAACTTTTCCAGCAATCAAAACATCCCCCTTAATCATATCAATATCTTTTAAATTAACTGCAGGCCATTTTCGTTTTGGTCTCGCTAATTCTTTTGCAATAACAGGATTTGTCTTCTTTAATTTGATTATAGTCTCAACTAGAGAAGCATCCATTTTGTGCTTCATTCTTTTTTCTATTTTCGTTTTGTTTATTTCCATTTTCGTTTATTTTCCTTATTGGAGGATTCTGCTCGCGATCTGTGGGGGTTCTCGAAGCGAATTGTTCTACTCACGATTCACTCTGAAATTTTGTGCAATTTATGTGTTTAGCACAAAATTCGAGCAAATCGTTCGCCCGTACCTTACTTGTCTTCTCCATGGGGAAAGGAGGATTCTGCTCATAATTTGCATTTCGCAAAAGATTTTTTCTTTTTTCTTTTGCTCAAAGCGAATCATTCGCCCCCGTACTCTACGGCTGTTCTCCATGGGGAAAGGAGGATTCGAACCCCCGTAGGCATAAGCCAATACGCCCTTAACGTATCCCGTTTGACCGCTCCGGCATTTCCCCTTGTTGGAGCTCTTAACGTGAATTTGGAGAGATTATTTTATTACTTTAGAGACTTCAGAAAGATTTCCTTTCAAAGCCTTACATGCTTCAGCGAACATGTCCTTGGCATCCATCTGGCCCCAAGACTCAATTGTGAAAACAAGATTATTATCAAATACGATTGTGATCCCTGGATAGTCTTTCATATCTTCTTGGTCTAAATCGCATGCTGCTGCATTTTTAACTTTTAATTTTTCACCAAACATCTCAAAGACTTCTGGATAAATTTCAGCTAATTCACTTTGCTTTTCACTATCGCTAGCAATTTTTATTTTTGCTAGATGCTTATAAAAAATAATTCCTGGAGAGAATTTTGCATGAGTAATCCCCTTACCTACCTTTGCCCTTGCCACAATCTCAACTTCCTGCCCTTCTCCAATTAAAACAATAGGCATTTCAGGGTAAACCACTGAGTCTCCGAGTTCTCCCGCAAGAATTTCCCTTATCTCTTCCTTTCCTTTAACTTTTAACTTCATCTCAATAGTTTGATCTGCTTTCATCTTCTGATTCTTTAAAGGAATAAGTCCAAGTCTGTGTGCAATAATTTCATCGTAGAGTACGGAGTCATTCTTGTAAATATCTGCTTCATCAACTGCCAAGATTGGAATCTCGTTAACACTTCGTCTAATTGCATTCGCTAAACTTACATTCATATCACTAACAAAAGTTACTTTCTCTTGAGTTTTTTCAATCATTTCCATTTTATTTTATTTAATTTTTAGTTTATAAGTTTATACTCGTCTACCTCGTCTGCCCCCTTTCTTCTTTGGACCTCCCCGGGGGAGGCAAGTCGTGTCTGTCATGCTTAAAATCTTAAAACCTTCTTTAGTTAGCGTTCGAACAATTACATGTGCTCCAGGTCTAATTCCTACAGATCCTGTCTGCCCTTTCATTCTAACATAAATCGTATTAATTTTATAGTCCCTACATAAATCCTGAATCTTCTTTGCGATAAACATTGCAATTGTTGGATTAGCCCTCATTCGGTCATGCTTAGTAATCTGTCCTCCAGAAATTCTTCCAATCGTATTCCCTGCCAAGTCTGTTACTGTCGCAATAGTATTATTAGAGCTTGCATAGATATTCAAAATCCCAATATTATCTTCATTCTTTGCCATCTTCTTTCTCCTTCACCTCCGCAGAATCTTCTTCAATTTTTTCTTTAATATCCTCATTTGTCTCAACAGTCTCGTCGGACTCTTTAATTTCTTCTTCATCTTTCTTGGAGATAATTTTTCGTTCCTTTAATGTAATTTTGTTTTCTAATTCTCTTGTTACAACAAAAGAAGGAATATTCACAACATTGCCATCGACTAAAACATTTTTATGAACAATCAATTGTCGAGCCTGTTTTACTGTATTCGCCATTCCTTTTTTGAATAAAATAGTTTGCAATCGTCTTTCAAATAAATTTTCTTCAGTCAATGCTAAAACATCTGAAATGTCTTGAATAATAAATCCGTTCTTACTTAACTTATCAAAGAATCCTTGTTGTTCTGCTATATCTTTACCAATAAGGCCTTTCGCTCTTCTACGAAGTTTCGAAACTGCAGTTTTTGCTTTCCAAATTTCTCTCTTATTTTTTAAACCATATCTCTTAACTAAAACATTCTCTTCATCC
>JAGLLG010000030.1 GCA_023140635.1 Candidatus Pacearchaeota archaeon
GGATTTATTGATTTTAAGGGTCTTTGTATTAAAGAAGGCGAAAAGATTTGGCAAGTATTTGTAGATATCATTGCAATTAATGACGATGGTAACTTATTGGATGCTGCAGGACTTGCTTCCATTATTGCACTCGGAAAAGCTAGAATGCCTATATATAATGAGGCTGAAGACAAAGTTGATGGTTACAGCGACAAAGGAATCCCATTAAACAAAGATGTATTATCTTTTAGTATGACCGTCCATAAAATTGGTAATAAAATTGTCGCAGATGTTAACAAAGAAGAAGAAGCTATTTCTGATTTCAGGTTGAGTATTGCAGTAGGAGATAATAATGGAGAACCAAGAATTACTGCTATGCAGAAGGGTAAGGCCGGAACTATCAGTGCAGACGATATGCAAAATATTTTAAAGCTAGTAGAGGATAAATGGTTAGAACTATTTCCTAAGGTAAAGGAATATGTTTTCAAATAAAATGATGAGTAAAGAATTTTCAAAATACGAGCGAGCACGAATTATCGGAGCGAGGGGTTTACAAATTTCTATGGATGCGCCAATTTTAATAGAGATGAGTAATGATGAATTAGATGGCGTTAATTACGATCCTTTGATGATTGCAGAGAAGGAACTTAATAGTGGAGTTTTACCAATCTCAGTTAATAGACCAATGCCTAAGAGAAAAGAAGAAGACCTTAAGAAGATCAAAGTCGAGGAAACCAAAATTTCAGATGCACAGAAAGAGCAAATCGAAAAGGAAGAAGAACGAGATATTGCGAGTGGCGGAGAAATGTTAGAACTTGCTAACTCTGGTGAAGAGTCAAAAAGCGACGAGAGTTTAGAAGATCCGAATCCTGAAGAAAGAGAGTAAGTTTTATTAATGTTCTTTTATTTTTACTAATATGTTTATTAGAGAGGTGACACCTAGTTTTATTAAGAATTCTCGTGGAGAGAGAACTGTGCAAATAGGGTTGGTAACTTATGAGGGAAAGTTTAAGGCATCAGCACCCTCTGGAAAGTCAAAAGGAAAGCATGAAGTCCCATCTTATAATTCTAAAGGGATCGATAGAAGCATGAAGCTTTTGCGAGCTTTTTGTAAACGATTAGAAAATAGAAATTTTATGATTAGGAAAATAGATGATTTGAAACTTCTTGTAAAATTAGTAAGAAGGTTTGAAGCGAGATACGGGCGACTGGGTGGAAACGTTACTTATGCACTCGAAAGCGTATTTTTGAAAGCAGCCGCAGCAGACAATAATAAAGAGCTTTGGGAATTTATTAATGACGAGGTAAACAAAGGATCAAAACCAAAGATGCCGAGGCCTGTAGGGAATTGTATTGGAGGAGGTTTGCATTCTAAGTTGATTAAAGGTCGACGGCCTGATTTTCAAGAGTTCTTATTTATTCCAAGAGAAAAAACTTTTTCGAGAGCGGTAACAGTGAACCTAAGAGCGTATGAATATGCCCGAAAATTATTAAGGGCTCAAGGAAAAAACGATGAAAATGCTTGGAGAACAAATAAAACAAATGAAGAAACACTAGATGTTTTAAAAGCCGTTGCAAAAAAATATAAATTACGAATAGGTTTAGATGTGGCTGCATCAACATTCTATGGCAAAGGTTATTACAACTACAAAAATAAGAATTTAATTCGAGATAAGGTTGACCAAGCAGATTATATTGAGAGGATGATTAAGAAGTATAGAATTTTTTATGTCGAAGATGGAATGCAGGAAGAGGATTTTTCAGGGTTCAAAGAAATTTTGAATGCTACGAAAGAAAATAAATTTAAGAGTTTAATCGTTGGAGATGATTTAACGACTACAAATTTAAGATTAGTGCGAAGAGCTGTGAATGGAGGAGCAATCAATGCGATGATAATTAAACCGAATCAAATTGGCTCAATCCTTGAAGTTAAAAATGTTGTTAATTTTTGTAAAAAGAATAAAATTGTTATGATTTTCTCACATCGATCTGGAGAGACCATGGACGACGTTCTTGCAGATTATTGTATAGGTTTCGGAGGGCAGTTTTTGAAGACAGGGATTTTTGGTAGGGAGAGATTAATTAAGTTGAAGAGGATTATAGATATTGAGAAGAAATTGAAATGAAAATAAGAAAAGCAACCAAAAAAGATTTGAAAGCGTATAAAATTATGAGGGCGGCAAGCATGGAATATTTTTCTAAGATTTCTGGAGAGAAAATAAGATCATCATTAGATAAAGGAATCAAAGAAGAATTTGAAATGTATTTATCTAGACGAGATAAAAATTTGTTAATCTTTGAAGTTAGGAGAGAGATTGCAGGATATATGGGTTATATGATTAAGAAAACCAAATATAAGAATTTTGCGTATCTCGAAGACGTTTTTATTAAAAAAAAGTTTAGAGGACAAGGGTATGGTAATAAATTAGTTAAATATTTTATGAAAATTGCAAAAGAAAAAGGTATTGAGAAAATGGGGCTAGGAACAAGAGTAGAAAATAAAAATGCAATAAAACTCTACAAAAAATTAGGATTTAAGGTGATTGGATATAATTTTGGGAAAAGAATTGCCTCGAATAAGGTCAGATAATTTTAACCACCAACTTTATAAACCAATAATTCTCCCAAGTTATACATATCAGGTGCGGGACTCGGAAACGAGTAGTAGCATTCACCCCTGAACGGAATTATAATTCATTAAAATGGTAAACGAAAAAGAAAAAACTATCACAACTACAAAAGTAGAAAAGACTACAGATGATAGTCCAAAAAAAGAAGATCAAACTATCTTAACCCCTCTTGAAGACTACATTAAAACAGCATCATATTTAGGGATGAAAGTAATTACCCCCACAATGAGAAAGTACGTTTATCGAAGACGACTTGACGGCCTCGCGATTTTGAACACACTTTTAGTAGACAAGAAATTAGCAGAAGGTATAGATTTTATCAAACAATTTAAACCAAACGAATGGACCTTAGTTTGTAAAAGAGAAGCAGGATGGAGGGCAGCTAAAATGTTTCATGAGTTAACAGGGGTTAGAACTTTTACTAAAAAATATCCTTCAGGAATCTTGACAAATACAAGATTAGATAATTTTATCGAGACTAAAATGATTTTGATTTGCGATCCATGGTTAGATAAGAATGCCCTTGCCGACGCTAAAAATGTAAGAGTTCCAGTTATTGGAATTTGTGATACGAACAATCATACAGCAGATATAGATGTTATAATGATCGGAAATAATAAATCTAATAAATCTCTTGGATTATTTTTCTGGTTGATGGCAAGGGAATATATGAAGGCACATAAGATTGACAAGCCATTACCTAGCCTTGAAGATTTCGTTGGTGAAGCACTTGTCTTAGAAGAGCCACGAAAGAAGAAGTTAGCAAGAGAGAAGAAAGAGCAAGAGTTGAAATCAGGCGAGGGTGCGATTGAAGAAAAGATGAAGGCTTTAGCAGAGAAAGCTGACGAAGAATCTAGAGAATCCGTTGAAGATGAGAGTATCAGTGTAGGTGAGAAAGTAAAAGAAGGAGTTTAATTTAGATTGTTATATTTAATCTTGAGATGAAGATAAATTTATATACTATTTTATATATCTATTCATATGGTGTCGAGGAAAGTTTCTAATTATAGTTCTATTAAACAAACTATTAAGAAAAATATGATTTGGATTTTAGGAATTATTTTGATCTTTGTTTTAGCAGGATTTTTTCCAATTAATTATTCTAACAATACATCCCAAAATATTAAAACATTACTAGAGGAAATAGAAGATTGTCCAAAAACACATCAATATAAGCCCACTGGTTTTTGGTATAGACTTCCTACCTGTATTACCCCTATTGCAGTAAAATACAAAAATTCCAGTATCTGTGACTATGTAGGATATAGGGATGCAGGAGAACGCTGTCTTGCAGAGGTAACTATTGCTATTGGTAATATAACTGAATGCGGAAAATTCAGGAATTATGGATCTTACTGCAAGGAACAAATACTAAAAATCAATTGATAACTGAAAGATTTATAAATTTAATTTGTTCACCAATATTAAGATGGGGATAAAAAAACAGTTTTCGATACTCAAAGAGAACTGGCTTCTAATCATTTTAGCAATCGTTCTATTCGTATTCCTGTCCGGAGGAAGCGGATTCCTAAACAACATCGCAACCCAAAGCGGATTCGATAACACTTGGTCTCGAGGAGCAATGGAAAGTATGGCTTTTACTGATTCCGCAAAAGGGGGCTATTATCCTGGATTCGCGAATTCAGATTTTGCACCAGAAACCGAAGAAAGAAAAATAATTAAGACTGCAAGTTTATCTACAGAAATCGGGAGAGGGTCATTTAAGGAAGCAGAAGATAAACTGAAAAATATTATAACTTTATCCGATGCATATTTATTGAATGAACAAGTAAGCAAGCAAGGAGATGAAAGGAAATCTTATTACTATGGCTATTATCAACTCAAAGTAGATGTAGAGAAATATGATTCCGCAATTTCTCAACTAAAAGAAATTGGGATTATACAATCTTTCAATGAAAACACAAATGATGTTACGGGGAGATATACTAATCTAGCAATAGAAATTGAAGTAGAAAAGCAGAGACTATTGAAGTATGAACAAATATATGCTAACGCAGAAAGTGTAAGCGATCAAATTGATTTGAGCGACCGAATCTTCAACCAAGAAAGAACTATCAAATACCTCGAAGACTCTCTAAAAAACATCGACCAGCGAGTAGACTATTCAAGTATTTATTTTACGATGAACGAAGAGCGCTCGGAGTATTATGATGTTATTTTCATTAAGTTATCCACCCTAATAAAAAATCTCGTTGGAAGTTTTAACACATTGATCCAACTTGTCTTTGTTTTGATTCCATGGGCACTTGCTTTATTACTTATCATATTTGGATGGAAGCATTTTAAGAAGAAATAACACCGTCTTTTTCTAAATTAGTTAAAATAAAATAATTTTATCTATCCGTCGATAAAATAACTAAGAATCACTCCAATAAAATTTTTCTCCTCGAAAAGCAGAAAACTTTATAAACCGATTTTTGCCAGTATTACCGTAAAATGAAAACTTTGGAGATAATATCCAAAGCTTCAATTAATAATTTTGAGGCTAGAATGAGCACCCGACCACTGAGTCGAGTGTGATGATGATCAATTCTAGTTATGTCTTAAAGCAATGGAGCGATCTTTCTAAATAATTATTGTTCAACTTTGTGAAATTAAGTTGAACGGAACATCAGTGCTGATGTCATTTAAAAAATTATTAGATATTATTATAGCATGCCCCGCCGAATTTAAATATTTGGTAGGGTATACATTGATTTATATTAGTAGCAAATTTCAAAAGGTTACCTTTAATCTTTTGAAAGCAAAAAGGATTTAGTTCTTCGGAACTATAAAAAACAATTTTGTTTAATTCCAGTTTATCCTGCTGGAGGATGCAGCTATTTGGTTTGGGTTTAGACATGCAAGTTTTTTGCCGTCGTAAGATAGGTGAAAGCAAACTGCTCAGTAACACGTAGATAAT
>JAGLLG010000031.1 GCA_023140635.1 Candidatus Pacearchaeota archaeon
TACAAACTCCAAAACCCTTAAAAACAATCCCACTCTAAATAATCAAGGTGATAATATGAACAAAAAATTCTGGGCAACGACATTCACATTAACAGGGACTATAATAGGGGCAGGAATCCTTGGTATTCCATACGTTTTTGCACAATCTGGATTCTTCGCAGGACTATTCTGGCTAGTCGTCCTAGGTGCTGTAATGATTTTTGTTAATCTCACTCTAAGTGAAATAACACTTCGAACAAAAGGGAGACACCAACTTTCAGGGTACGCAGAAAAATACTTAGGACCTTGGGGCAAATATGCAATGTTTTTCGCGATGCTCTTCGGGATCTATTCCGCACTTTTAGCATACCTCATCGGAGAGGGAGAAAGTCTCTCAAGGTTATTCCCTGGCAATATTAATCCGCTATTTTTAGGCATCATATTCTGGCTAGTTATGACTTTGTTTCTAAGAGAGGGACTTAGGGGATTAAAGAAACTAGAAACATGGGGTGTCCTAGGAATAATAATAATTATCTTAGGTTTCTTCATCAAGTTCGTCCCACAAGTTCAACCTTCAAACCTTCTAACATTCACCCCCTTAAATTTTGTCTTACCAATCGGTGTCGTAATGTTTGCCCTCCTTGGATTTACCTCAATACCCGAACTCCGTCAAGAGATAAAAGGTCAAGAAAAATCATTCAAGAAAGCAATTATTGTAGGAACCCTCATTCCAATATTTCTTTACATTTTATTCAGTTCAATCTTTGTAGGCATCCTCGGTAAAAACGTAACAGAAGTAGCAACATTATCTTTCGGGCCCCTCATTACGATTCTCGGTATCTTCACAATGCTCACATCCTATTTCGTATTATCTTATTCGATTAGAGACACTTTCAAATACGACTTTAAAACTTCGAAGATAGTCAACTTTTTCTTCACATCTCTCGTTCCACTAATTTTATATATACTGGTATTAAAGTTTAATATCTTAGGGTTCGTATCGATTCTAGGAATTGGAGGAGTGATCTCTGGAGGTCTAACAGGGATCATAATACTCTTAATGAGCAAAAAAGCAAAAGCAAAGACAAGAAATGGAAAAGATCCAGAAGTCCAGATGCCAATTACCTGGCCAGTTATAATCCTCCTGATATTTATATTTGTCGCAGGAATTGTTCTTGAGTTCATTCGCTAAAGTGTATAAGATTGTAACATAAATTTTACCAATATATTTAAACTAATCTTCATTGGGATGATCAAGAAATATGGCGAAAAAATCTATTTTAGTATTTTTGTTTTTTATGTCCTTGATTAGTTCTGTTAGTGGGGCTACTTATTATATTTCTCCTACTGGTGATGATGTTAATGGTGATGGAACTACAGGGAATCCTTGGGCTACATTAGATGGGGCTTTTCAAAACATGCAAGGAGGAGATACTTTAATTGTTAGGAATGGAACTTATACTGGAGATTCAAATGTAATAAATAATAATCAATATCCTCCCTATGGGTCTTTAGAAGCATGGACCACAATCAAAGCGGAACATGATGGGGGAGTATTATTTGATGGTGAGGGAATAAGGAATATGTTTTGGACAAATAAAGTGTCTCAAACAGATCTTTATTGGCAATTTGAAGGTTTGATATGGCGTGGTTCTGGTGTTCAAATACTTTACGGGAGTTATGTTAAGTTCTTAAAATGTGGAAGTTATGACGCTGGAGATGGCAATACCGGTAATTTTATTGCTGGAAGAGGTGCTAAATATTTTCTTTTTGAAAATTGTTATGCGTGGGGTACGGGAAGATATAAATTTTCAGCATATCAATCAGACCACATAATATTTAGACAGTGTGTTGGCAGAATGGATGGTGAGAATGCAGAGGGAGAACCAATAGGAATTTTTGCTATATATTCTTGCGATGATGTAGAGGTTCAGAATTGTATTTCTGTTGATTCTGATCAGGTTCAGGCTTGGCAAAACATTGGCGAAAGGTGTGGTTCTTTTTGTGTACCTTCAACAGATATGGATGCACACAGGATCAATTTTGTCAGATCAATAAGTTTGAATAGTGCTTTAAATGGTATAAGGACTACAGGCAATGAGTATCATATGTCTCAAGACGTAAATTTTATTGATTGTGTAATTTGGGATACTAGAAATTTAGGCGGGGAAGATTCTATAAATTTGTATAGAGGATTAGACACCCGATTGATTAATTGTACTTTTGGCGAAGCAACCCATGGATATTTTGCCCATAATTCATGGGATGGGATTGGCTATGATTCTGACACTTTTATGAGGAACTCAATTATATACAATCATGATGGTGGAACCGTTTTTTATGATGTTGAAAATCAAGATTATAATTGTTTATATGACAATGATGGTCAAAATAATGATGGTGTTCATGACATTACTAATATTAATCCGATATGGGATTCTGCTATTAACTCAAATGGTGCATTAAAATATATCACAAGAATTGAAGAAGGATCTAGCTTATCAGGAGTAGGAGAAAATGGGGCAGATATAGGTGCTAATGTTTTAACTATGGTTGGAATGCCTGGAACATTATGGGGTGAAACTGGTTATAATGAAGAATCTGGAACAAGTATGTGGCCTTTTCCTTATGAAGATTTAATTAAGGAAAAAATGAAAGAATATTCTGGCGAGGGAGTTTCTGGTAATAGGGGTTTTGCTGCTGACGGCAACGGACTATACGAAGGACCAATAACCCTAACATCTTACATCTGGGAATACCTTGGAAATGAATGTCCTTCTGAAATCTGTAATTACAATACTCCAACATGCGCCGACGCTGGAGGAACTTGTCAGACAAATTCCTGTAACAATTATCAAAACTGTTCAAGCTTAACAGGGACTTGTTCTTCGGGAAATTGCTGTTCAGGGACTTGTACAGCGATAATTTGTACAGACAGCGACGGAGATAGATACAACCAAAGCCAGACCGGATGCGGAACAGCAGATTGTAACGATTCAAACCCTTCAATTTATCCAGGAGCGACAGAGATCTGTGGTAATGGTATCGATGAGGATTGTGATGGGGGTGATTTGAATTGCACGGAAGATATAACATCTCCTGTTATTTCTAGTATTTTGGCGACTCCTTCTACGACTTCAGCTACTGTAAATTGGATAACTGATGAAGCTGCAACCTCGATGGTGGAGTATGGTTTAACTACGAGTTATGGAAACAGCGAGGCTGTTTTATCTTTAATTCTTTCACATTTAGTGACTTTAACTGGTTTGCAAGAGAATACTTTGTATCATTATCGTGTTTTGAGCAATGACTCTACAGGGAATGAAGAGATTTCTAACGATAATACTTTTACTACAACCTTGACGCAAACCGACGATGGAGGAAGCAGCGACGGAGGAAGCTCTGGAGGAGGTGGAGGCGGGACAACACCTTCAACTCAATGTACTTTAACAAACGCCTACTGGTCTACAGTGTTGGCAATAGAAGGTCAGCAAGTTTCATTGACTGTAGAAGGAACTGACTGCGACGGTGAGGAGATTGATTTGTTTGTAATTTGGGAAGCTGATTTGATAGGGGATGATTCGGTTAATAACAATCCAGCATCGATAGAATTCTCAGACGGGCAAGCAATTTCGACGTGGACTGTCGAGTATCAGGATGATTTTTTTGGGAATCCTGAGTATTATTTTATTAGTAATTTGAAATCTGATCCATCTGTGAAAATAGATTCGAGGAATTATGGTGATTTGTTGAGGGTCGATAAGGCTGGAAGTCAGATACTTGGGGAATGTCCAAATTATGTTTGGACTGGGATGCGGTAAAGGGCTTATATTTTATACTTTTAGTTCTCATATAAAATCAGGCTAAAGTTAAATTTATAAACCAATTTTTCACCTAACTGATATGGTAACTGCAAAAGTAATTCAATTCCGTAGAGGAAGAAAAACATACACTCCAAGACATTTTCTTATTGAAATCCCAGGTATAGGTTCACGAGAAAAAGCAACAGAGTTCATAGGTAAAACTGTCGAGTGGAAGAGTTCTGGAAAAGAACAAAAGATAATCCGAGGTAAAATCGCATCAGCTCATGGAGGAAACGGAGTGATTCGAGCAATCTTCGAAAAAGGTCTACCCGGACAAGCAATCGGAACAGACGTAGAAATAATTTAAAATGGCATTAAGAAAGAGTTCAGCATATAGTAAGCGTTACGCAAGACCTTATACTCGTAAGTCCAAAAAAAGAACAAAATCCTACATCAAGACAGTTCCAAATTCTCAAATTGTCAAATTCAAAATGGGGGACCTAAAAGGTTTCAGCAAAGGAGAATTCCCTACCCAGATCCAAATAATCTCAAAAGAAAACTGCCAGATCAGAGACAATTCTATAGAAGCTGTTCGACAGTATTTCAATAGATTCCTTCAAACAAAAGGTGGAGAAGCATTCTATCTTGAAGTAAAAATTTATCCACACCACATTCTAAGAGAAAATAAAATGCTTACAGGTGCAGGAGCTGACCGTATGCAGACAGGTATGAGCCAATCCTTCGGTAAAAATATTGGTCGTGCAGCGTTTGTAAAACCAAATCAGATACTTTTTATCATTGGAGTTAAAACTCCTAAGCAAGAAATTCATGCAAGAAAACTTATCCGAGCAGCGAAGGCAAGATTACCTTGCAGGGTCGCAACAAGAACAATTCGGGCGTAGACTTAAAAACTTATCTTCTAACTAATCTTATGGAAATATTGCACGCCCCAACCAACAATAAAGATAAATTCGCGAGGGTATTTTTTATCCTCGGACGTAACCCTGAACTATCACGTGCAGAAGTCTTAGCATACATGCGAGCCAGAAATAGGACCTATGGAGAAATATTATTCGAAGGAAATCTTTTAGTCCTAGAGACTAATAAGGACGAAAAGTTTGATCTTCAAGAATTTGGAGGTATAATGAAACTAGGTAAAATAGTCTTTGAAGACACCGAAGAGGAATTCATAACATATCTCCAAAAAAACGAGATTATCCCCGCAGACAAATTCTCTTATGCAATCTTTGGGAATATCGACCCCGAACTACTAAAAGAAAAATTTAAATCAGAAAAGAAAAAAGCAATACTCAAACATGGGAGGAGAAGAATAAAATTCCAGAACGGGAAGAAACAAGAACTCCCAAACGCAGACTTTAACATTCTCTATCATCAATATAAAGGTAAGGTATACCTCGGAACAGCAACCCAAGATTACGATTATAATCAAGTAAAAGAACGAGATATGGATAAGCCTGTCCGACGAGAACACCTTGCAATCTC
>JAGLLG010000032.1 GCA_023140635.1 Candidatus Pacearchaeota archaeon
GCAGGCCATAACAAGAGCTATTGCGAATCAGTCAAGACTAGTCAGAATTCCAACCTATATGAATGAACTAATGGCGAAAAAAAGCAAGGTGAGAAGAATTTTAACTCAAGAATTAGGAAGAGAACCGTCTAATAATGAAATTGCGAAAAAAATGGGAATTTCCAAAAAGAGATTAAATGAAATTCATGGACTTAGGGTACTTGTAGTTTCCATGTCTACTTTGGTGGGGGAAGATGGAGGCGAATTCAAGGATTTTCTAGAAGATGAAAAATGCGAAAGTCAGAGAGAGATAGTAAGAAAAATATTTATAAGCGGAGTATTAAATCATTGTTTAGACGAGAGAGAAAAAAGAATTATCAAATCTCGTTTCTGCCTTGATGATTTTGAATTAAAAACCACGACAGAACTGGCAAGAGATTATGAAGTTAGTTTTGAAAGAATCCGACAAATTGAAAGAGGGGCGTTGAAGAAACTTAGAAAATTGTTGGAAAAGGGAGATAGTTGTTTGGAATAAATTAGAACGATATTAAAAGGAGGAAGAAATGAAGAAGACAATAGGAATAATTTGTTTAGTTGTACTTTTAGTTATTGTTACAGGGATCATTGTGATGTATATTCCCATCCCAAAAGAGGTAATCATTCCAATAAGAACGGAAGTTGAGGAAGCAATCAAAATAAAATCCGCGGACAAAGTAGTAGAAACAATTTTACATCTTGGTAGTTTAGAAGATTATTTAGGAAGCGACACAATCAAGTTTACTTGCAAATCAGCAGAGCAATTCGTAGATTGGGCTCCTGAAGGAGAAAGAATTTTCACCTCATTAAAACTGAAGGATGATAGAACACTTATAAAAAGTTACCTTTCTCTCACAGAAAATCAGAAGGGAGTATTTATCTATAACGACGAACATTTTCATTCTGAAAAAGGATTTAGTTATAGTGTAAAAGATTATGACGGGCAAAAGATTGTTTTTAGAAAAAATGCAGAGGGTTATAGTTTTATGCTGATGTCTCTTGGAGTAATGATGATCTTAATAGCAATTTTGACGCTGTAATCAATTATGATTCGCGGAATATAAGGGGGGTGAAAAAATGTTATATTTAGAAGAATTCTATGTAGGGCCGTTCTGCGATGTTGTATTAGAAATTAACGGAAAGTTTCGAAAAGAGTACTCGAACGGGAGATGGAATGATGTGATCGAAGATATTACTTCAACTATTTATTCAGTTGCCGTTCAGCTAAGAGACCAGAACCCGAACTCAAAGATAAAGCAACTTACACCTTGCGGTCGTTCTAGTTTCGAGTGGCTGGTAAAAAATTTGATTACACCAATAATTGCAAGTTGTCCTCCTGAAAAAGTCGAATACACAACACCGAAAAAATTGCTAGATAAAATGATGCAACATCATATAGACACCGTTGGACTAATAGAAAGATTAAGAGACTATGATGTGGTGCAGTTTTGGAAAGTGGTGATTGAGATTATTAAAGAATTCGAAGGGAAGTACGCAAGACGGGGTAAAGATGTACGGATGAATACTTTAACGATTTCATTGGCTACATTTAAGTTAGTGGATCTAAATGGAGAACTAAAAATAAGACAGCTTACCCAAAAAAACTTTGAAGAACTCGGGAGGATAGTAAGATTATTAGTTGCATCAATAACGATTCATCGTCCTCTTGAAACAGTTAGATACACCACCCCTCAAGGATTCTGGGATAAGGTAAAAATATTATAACTAAAAAAGGACCTCTTCATTAACTTGAACGTCCTTTTTTTTTTGGTCTAATCTATATACTACAATATACTATATTGTAACATACAATGACATTCGACTAGCAAAAATCATACTCCCAAATCAGATTAGTTAAATTTAAATAGTATGATAATCTGATAAAATCAGATTAAAATGGAAATAGTAAAAACAATTTTAGAAGAATGGCGGGAGAGAGAATTTCCCGAAATTACTACTAGAGACTTAAATATTGATAAATATCTTTCCTCCAAAATAAATAAGATTATTGTTCTAAATGGTTTTAGGCGGGTTGGGAAAACATATATTTTATTAGACGAATTAAAAAAGATTTTGAAAAACAAGAACAGAAAAGAAGTTATTTATATTAATTTTGAAGACGAAAGAATACCTTTAAAGACCGAATTTTTGTCTCAGCTTTTCCCAGAGATTATCAAAGTTACAGGTAAAGTTCCCGATTTCATATTTCTCGATGAAATACAAAACTTTCCTGCTTGGAGCAAGTGGCTCCGAAGAGTTTACGACTTGTATCCAAAAACAAAATTTTTTGTAACCGGTTCTTCTTCAAAAATGTCTCTTAATAAAATTCCAACCGAACTTCGAGGGAGATATCTATTAAATAAAATCTTTCCGTTATCTTTCCCCGAATTCCTTAAATTTAAGAAAATTGATTTGCAGACAAATAAAAACAAGTTAATGAACTCTTTCGAGGAGTATTTAATTTATGGGGGACTCCCAGAAATAGTTTTAGCAAATACTAGCGAACGTTTGGAAATTGCGAAGTCTTATTATTCTTCTGTCGTTAATCGCGATTTGATTGAAACATACTCTATAAGAAACAAAGAATCTATGAAAGCGATTTTAAGTTTGCTTTTGAACTCTACAAGTTATTCTTATAACAGGCTATATAACTCAATGAAAAGCTTGCAACATGAGATCGGAAAAAATACCTTGATTGATTATATAAATTTTATTGAAGATTCTTTTTTTATGTTTAGCCTGCCCATTTTTTCGTATAAGGTTAAGGATCGGATGCAATATCCTAAAAAACATTATTTTATTGATAATATCTTTTTGTCAAAAATTTCTTCCAATTTCTCGAATAATTATGGGCGACTCTACGAGAATTTAGTAGCAGTTAATTTGTTAAAAAAAGAAAAAGAATTCTTTTATTGGAAAAATGAAGAGCATGAAGAGGTTGATTTTGTCGTGAAGGGGGGATTAAAAATAGACAAATTAATTCAAGTGTGTTCAAATTTAGACGACGAAGGAGTTATGAAGAGGGAAGTCAGAGCATTAATTAAAGCAAGCAAGGAATTAAGGTGCAAAAATCTTTTAATTATCACAAAGGATAAAGAAAGAGAAGAAACTTTTGAATGGTTTGGGGTTAAGAGGAAAATTAAGCTTATTCCATTATGGAAATGGCTTTTAGAAAATAAAAATCTTTCAGACTAGACACTGTTTTATTCGAGATTCGGTACAACAACATTTATATATTCTACCCTCTAAGAATTTTTATGGGTGACAAATATATCGAATGGCTTTCAAATATTCATAAAAACGATATAAAACTTACAGGAGGAAAGGGCGCAAATCTCGGAGAGATGTTCAACTCAAAATTTCCTGTTCCTCAAGCATTCGTTATAACAACCGACGCATTCCACCATTTCATAAAAGAAACAAAAATAAAAGACCAACTCAGAGAAATTCTAAACAAAATCAACGTAGATGACACAGACGATTTAGCAAAAAAAGCAGAAGAAATTCGAAAGATTATCATCGACCAAGAAATGCCTGAAAATCTAAAAAACGAAATCCTCGAGGCATACGATCATTTTAATGTGGACTTGGATGGACTCGGAGGTTCACCGGGAGCGTTAGCAATCTTAAAATCATCACGAGAACCAGTCTTCGTCTCAGTTAGAAGTTCAGCGACGGCAGAAGACCTCGGAGACGCAAGTTTTGCAGGACAACAAGACTCTTTCATCAACGTCAAAGGAAACCCAGAATTAATCGATAAAGTAAAACGATGTTTCGCCTCGATCTTCACAGCAAGATCATTATACTACCGAAAGAAAAAAGGTTTTGACGATTTAGTTGGAATTGCAGCAGTAGTTCAAAAGATGATAAATTCATGCAAGTCGGGGGTAATGTTCTCAAAAAATCCTGTGAAGAACAACGAAGAAATTTTAATCGAAGCTGTATTCGGTCAGGGTGAGGGAATCGTCTCCGGAAAAATCAAGCCAGACCAATACACTGTCACAAAAGACTTAGAAATCACCGAAGAAAAACTTTCAGATAAAAAATTAGCAATCATAAGAACTTCCAGCGGACAGACAAAAACAATCCAGCTAACACCAGAAAAATCCAAGCAAAGAGTCCTAAAAACTTACGAAATAAAACAACTCGCAGAATTCGCCATCAAGCTCGAGGACCATTACAAAAAACCACAAGACATCGAGTTCGCAATCGAGGACGAAGATATCTACATATTACAAACACGACCAATCACAACGCTGAAAGAAAAGAAAACAGAAGACGTAGAATTGGATGGGCAAGTTTTAACCGAAGGATTGGCAGCATCGCCGGGAGTTGCTTCTGGAATTGTAAAGATAATCCATTCAATGGACGATCTAGGAAAGATCAAGCAAGGAGACGTTCTTGTAACTACGATGACGAACCCGGATATGGTCGTAACAATGGAAAAAGCGGCCGCAATCGTAACATCTGAAGGAGGAGTAACCGCACACGCAGCAATCATTTCGCGAGAAATGGGAATCCCTGCAGTAGTAGGAACAGAGGATTGCTTAGAAAAATTAAAAGATGGAGATGAGATAACTGTTGATGGTTCAAATGGAAAAGTTTTTGCAGGTAGGGCTGAAAACAAGAAGATAGAAATTCTACCAATCGTCGAAACAAAAACAAAAATCAAAGTATTAGTAGACTTACCACAATTTGCAGAGAGAGCAGCAAAAACCAAAGCTTATGGAATAGGACTTGTTCGACTCGAAGGGTTAATTACAACTGGAGGAAAACACCCTTTAGCTTACGAAAAGGAAAACAAACTCGATGATTACAAAGCAATGTTAAAAGAAGGTTTACATAAAATAGCAAACACATTCATAGGAAAACCTATCTGGGTTAGGTCTTCAGATATCCGTAGTGACGAATATTCAAACCTAGAAGGAGCACCTAAAGAAATTGAAAGAAACCCCATGCTCGGAGACCATGGAATAAGATTCTCCCTAAAACATCTAGGAATATTCAAAGCAGAACTAGGAGCAGTAAAAGAACTCGCCGATAAAGGTCATAAATTCGGAGTAATGTTTCCACAAATAATTTCAGTAGAAGAAGTCAAGCAAGCAAGAAAAATATTCAACGAAATGAAAATGGATAACGTCCAATTCGGAGTAATGATTGAAACACCAGCGGCGGCAATTTTAATCAAAGATATCTGTAATGAAGGTATTGATTTTATTTCATTCGGAACAAACGATCTAACACAGTTCACCTTAGCAATCGACAGAGGAAATGAAGAAGTTCAGGATATCTACGACGAGACAAACTGGGCAGTTCTAAAACAAATCTCGAGAGTTATAAGAGAATGCAAAAGCCAAGAAGTAGAAACTTCTATCTGTGGACAAGCAGGATCTAACAAAAAGATGGTAGAATTTTTAGTCAAACAAGGAATAGATTCAATCTCCGTAAATGCAGACGTAGCAAAAGAAATCTCAGAGTTAGTTCAAAAGTTAGAAAACGAAAAAACCGAAGAACCTAAAATTGAAAAAAACAACGACCAGGTAGAACCTATTGATAACAAAGAATCTATCAAAGAAGAACTTCAAGAAAGGGAGACTTTAGAACAAGAAAGAATAGAAGAGATGAAAAATCCAGAACCTACGATAGAAAACTCTACAGAAGACAACTCAAAGAAAGAAGACATTTTTAATTAATATTATAGCGATAACTTAATAAGTATAAATCTCCAATTTCATTAATGAAACAAAAAATAAAAGAACTTTCAGTAAAACGTTTTTTCCTTGATTTATTAAAAACTCATAAAAAAGAACTGGCAATTATTATAATCATAGCTACGGTTGGTTCAATATTAAATGTTTTTGTTCCATATATTTATGGTAGACTATTCGATTTAGCTTTAATTCCAAATACCACAATCACCCTTTTATTGTCGTTAATTGGGATTTGGATGATTTTAGGATTAATTTCAAACTTTACTTCAGCAAGAACTTCTGCCTTAGGAGACACCCTTGGAGCTAAACTCTCATTAAAATCCGAGGCTGAAGCTTATGGACATTTTTTAACATTACCTTTAAGCTTTCATAAAACAAAAAAGACTGGAGGAATTATACAGAAGATAGGTAGAGGTTCTTGGAATCTCCAAATGTTTATTCAGATGAGCGCTAGTACTTTACCCTCGATATTATTTATAATTTTTGCATTAATAGCGATGTTAATTCTACAATGGCAATTGGGTTTAATGGTGGTCCTTACATTTATTATTTATTCCATTCTAACTTTAAGATTAACAAAACCAATTCTTGAAAGTCAAGAAAAGATGCATGTGTCTTTTGAAAAAGCATATAGTAAGGCATATGATAAGCTTTACAATGTTTCATTAATTAAAAATTTTGCTATGGAAGAAAACGAAAAAAAACAATTTTTAAAATTATTTATTAGTAATGCACTTCCTCCATACAAAAAAAGTGCAGAAAGATCTGCAAGATTACAACATATTCAAGGTATTATTTATAATTTAAGTTTTGTTACTATCCTCGGAACCGCTATTTTTTTCCTAAGGAATGGACAAATTACGCAAGGAGAATTTATGATGTTCTTTGGATACATTACATTGTCATTTAGTCCTTTTTTTAAGTTAAGTGAATTTTACAATTTTTATAAAAAAGCTTCTGTAGCTATAAAAAGAATAATTAAGTTAAAAAATTTAGTTCCAGAAGCAATGAAACATGGAGAGAAAACAATAGAAGAATTTAAGGGAGAAATTGATTTCAAAAATATAAATTTTAGTTATAATAAAGATAAAGAAATATTAAAGGGTATAAACCTAGAAATTAATTCTGGCGAAAGTGTTGCTTTAGTGGGGGAGAGTGGAGTCGGAAAATCAACACTTTCTGAGCTTATCTCTGGTTATTATCAACCCACAAAAGGAAATATTTACCTAGATAAAATAAGTATCTCAAGATTAAAATTAAAATGGTTGAGAGAACAAATAGCAATCGTTCCTCAGGAGATGAGTCTCTTTAATAATACTTTAATTAACAATATTAAATATGCGAATCCAAAGGCAAGTTCCGGGGATGTAATTATAGCTGCAAAGGCAGCAAATGCGCATGAGTTTATTATGTCCTTACCTAAAAAATATAAAACCATTGTCGGAGAAAGGGGGGTGAAATTATCTGTCGGACAAAAACAAAGAATTGCTATAACTATGGCATTCCTCAAAAATCCAAAAATTTTAATCTTAGATGAACCAACTTCTGCTTTAGATGCAAAATCTGAAAGAAAAGTACAAGAAGGAATAAAGCATTTAATCTCGGGAAGAACTACAATTATTATTGCTCATAGATTTTCAACAGTCAAACATGTAGATAAGATAATCGTATTGGATAAAGGTAAAATCGTTGAAGTAGGTAATCATCAAGAGTTAATGAGGAAAAGGGGAAAATATTATGAACTTTATTCCTTACAAAGAGGATTGGATTAATTCTAAAATTTTTTATAAATACAAATATTAGATCATCAAATCCTAGGAACATTCTCTCCAACATTAATCAACCTATCAACCAAATTCGCCATCTCCCCTAAAAAAGAATCAGCTTTCCTAAACCAATCGTCGAGCTCCTTTCCCTTAATTGAAGTCAACTTTCCATGAACAATCTCTTTCGCCACAGAATGAATCTCCGAATAATCACTAACATATTTTTTATTTAACATTCTAGTCTTAACAAAAGTCTTCGTCAAAATTTCAGGAATAGCCTCGGGAGAAGAAGGCATAACCTTCGCTGCAATCAAAGCCGCATGTGCCGCATCAACCATCGTCCAATAAAGCCCGTCGACGACTGCTAACATAGATTGCCTAGCACGAGTCATATGTCCTGGAGCTCTCTGTAAAAGTGTATAAATTGATTCAGGAGTAGAACGAATTTTCCCTTCTTTCAACAAAATTCTCAAAGGATTAAAGAAACCCCCAAAATCAATCAACGCATCTCCATATCTCAAAACATTAATCACAACAGGATCCCCCCTCATCAAATCTTCCCACCACGTTGATAGTTTTACTGAATTAATATGCAACGACTTCCGATAAGGATTCGCCTTAATTAACTTGCCGATTTCCTCACGATACCATGCAATTAATTCTTGATCCCATCTAACCGAAACATCATCGAGAATAATTATAATATCAATATCCGAATCAGGAACGGACACTCTCTTAGCCGACGACCCAAAGAGAACAACCGACTTAATCATCTGGTCAAACTTTTCATAAACTTTCATCGCGAAATCTGAAGCAATCTCACGCTCACCAGCAATTAAAAGCGTCGACGCCTTTTCAAGAGATTTCTTACTCACCTTTTTTTTATCTACCATCCTCTTTGTTAATTTACAGTAATTATATTTTATAAAGATGACTATTTTTCTACCGGATCCCAGTCCAAACATAATCCGGAC
>JAGLLG010000033.1 GCA_023140635.1 Candidatus Pacearchaeota archaeon
TAAGATACTGGGAGTTGTTCGTATCAGGGTCTGTGTCCGAATGGATAAAAAGCGTTGGGTCTGTCTGGACTGGGTGGTCGTGGTCTTTTTCGTGTAAGACTCTATTTGTTATGATTAATTGATTACCCACCGCATCAGCTACTCCCATAACACTTTGGTCATAAGTCATATCATTCTCCCAAGATATAGCAAAAGCACCATTTGGTTTAATGTCTATAACTTCTGATTCTGGGTCAAGTGTTATTTTTCCATTTCCAGAAACAATAAAGGCGTCCGCCTGGTCATGATACGTCTCGATATAATCATTCGCCTCGGTAGCGTCGCTGGAGTAGACTCGGAAAACAGGGTCTGCGGAGGTTGAGGTTGGGGAACGGTTTGTTGTTCCCATGTCTGCTTTTTCCATGAAGGAGAAGTAGCCGGAATAATCTGAACTTCCTACTCCTGTTCCTATTTGAAGATTATCATTTCCTGTTGTTTCCCACATAAAAGTTACGTCCGCACTATTTCCAAAACCAAAACCAACATCATCTACAACTTGCAACGTAGTAAGAAATTGAGTTGATACAAAAGCATTTACGCTTTTGCCTGCTGTAATTTTAACACAACTATATTCTTCTTCATAATCCATACTCCAATATCCATCATAAGTCCCCCCCGTTCCCCCAAGGGTCAGCGTTCCTGTTGGGGAGAGGATGGAACTGTTTACACTGATGTTTCCGTTTACGTCGAGGGTTGCGTTCGGAGACGACGTGCCGATTCCTACGTTGCCGGTGTTTATTATCCTATTTCCAACCAAATTAAGATCACCATCACCCTGAAGTTTGAATCCCGTCATCACTCCACCAACATCATTTCTATACTGAAAACTCAGTCCCACATCTACATTTCTATCTGTATCTCCAGCAACAATATAAGCTACTTCTTGCGCTGAACCATATCTACTCACATAAAGTTTATCACTCCCATCGTGAGCTCCAACAATCGTATTGCCCGCTACTTCCAACTTCGCCCCAGGCGCCCCAGTCCCAATCCCCACGTTCCCCGACGTAGCATTAATAAAAAACTTGCCCGAACCCGTAGAATTAATCACACTAAAACTTGCCTGAGAACTATTTGAACCATTTACTTCTAATCTTGCATTTGGGGAAGTCGTGCCGATTCCGACTCTCCCAGAAGAAAGAATACTTAAATACTCATCACCGTCATCACCTACACTTGAAGCCCCATTTAATCGAAAGGCTAATCTTGATGCAAGATTTTCACTAGTAGACGCAATCGACCTTATATTACTATATATCAAATTAGAACTAGAACCATTCCATAGACTATTTTGCATAACTAAAGGATAAGCATCTTCTTGGGTAGCTGTTGAACTTGCATCCCCAATTCTACTCGTTCTCAATGCAGACTGAAAAATAGTTCTATCAGCAGTGAAATAGATACTTTGACCAGGAGCATCAAAATCTAATCTACCATCAGAGTGAAAAACATTCCAAGCCTGAGGTAGATGTATTTCTAAATTAGAACCATACCCATATCCAATTTGTTTACCAAGAGCGAATACTTCCGTCCCATTATCTACTACACTTAACCACCTTGAACCTACATCATCTAAAGTATTGCTTGTCCCCAATGTATAAGCGACAGCATTTGCTCCATCAGTAACATCAGGATTAAACAAGGTTTTATTCAGAATATCCAATTTGACGTTTGGATTCGCAGTCCCAATCCCCACGTTCCCCGACGTCCCATTAACAACAAAATAATAATCAGACTCATTCGAAGCATTATGAACAATAAAACTTCTCGCTGAGACTACAGAACTGAGCACTAACAACATACAGAAAATTAAAATTATTCCTTTAATCATTTTCATATTCCTTTAGTTTCCTCCTTATATTTTCAATCTTTCCCGAATCTAATCCCTCTAGTATCTCTTTGCATTTGCACACAAATTTTTTAATTAGATTCTCATCTTTTAATAAAATATTCTTTAAATAGTATTGTGTTTGAATTCTGTCCGCTTTTAATTTTCTTAAAAACATTATATCATCCTCCTGAAAACCGAACAACTCCATTAACTCTATCGAACAATCATGAATTTCGCATTTTATTCCCACTTTCATTAATAAAGAATAAAATGCATTGTAACACGCGTAATATCCTGAGATTAATTTCCATTTGCCGTCGAGTTTGCAACATACTTCCAAACTTTCATTCGCTTCATTTAAGTACGATTCGCTTAGGTGAGGTTTTAATTCCACTAATCTAATACCCTTCGTTTGTTTACAGCACCATTTAAGTTTATCTTCGACCATGTTTTTTCCTCCAAAATATTTTTACAATACTTGAAATATTCCCAAACAAAATATGACTGTTTAATATTTCAATAGCCAAGGGATTCCCCCCGTCTAATATTTTTTCAAATTCCCTATATTCAACATAATGTTCATTAACTTCTATAAGATATTTTTTCTTAATCTGTTTAATCTTTTCCTTATTAGCTCCAAAAATAACGATATCTAAATCAGAATCCGATTGAGAACTTCCGGACGAATAAGAGCCAAAAACAATTATCCCATCGCAATAATCCAAAAATTCATTAATCATTATTGCAACTTTCCTTGCTTTTAACTGAAATCTTAAGGATTTTTGATTCTCTGCTATATTGATAATTGTCCTTGTTATCTGCTTTTTTAAATCAAGGAAAAACATTTTATTTTTACCTTCTTTTGTATAAGAAATTAAATTAAATTTTACCAATTTATTTAAAACTCTCGACGCGGTCTGCTGGGAAATTTTTGTAGACCTTGAAATATCACTCGCAGTTAATTTTACGGAATAATCATTGCAAAAAGGCATAAGAATTTCTACCCATTTTTGAGTGATATTACCCATTTTTACAGTGTTTCCATTTTCCATTTTCATATTCCTATTTTAATATTCCCATCCGAATCAACTACCAAACTTCCTCCATTCGATGTTGAATTAAATGTTCCGCTTACCTCTAAAGGCATCTGAATATCAAAGGCGGTGATGTTCGCGTCTTCTCTTGTTAGCTCGAAGTTGTCTGTGTCGTCGTTGACTTGCCAGCTGATGTATTTTGACGCTGTGCCTGCGGTGATGTAACCTCTCATCCTAACCCATGGATTTCTTCCAACATCACTAGCATCCCCTAGAGTCAAGTCCCCGCTCTTAATCTCTAATGGTCTTGTATAGCCATGGGTAAATAATTGTGACTTACTCCCGTCATTTGGAACAAATGCGATATAATCATCAGGTGTTCCAAATCTGATACTAGAACTTGTAGTATCTGAAGGAGATATAAAATGATTATTGGTATCGTCTATATAAAACCTCATATATCTATCGCCCTCCTCCGCCTTCCGATGAATAACCAAACTCTTCCCATCCGAATCATTAGCAACATCCGTATCCTCAAACAAAGAAACGTCCCCCGTCGCCGACGGTAAAAGTTTCAAGTCTCCTTTTCCTAAATCAATATCAAAACTATCCGTCGCGTTTACGTAAGCTAGTGAACCCCATTCCGTATTATCATCGTCCGGGTCTGTGTCGGAGTGGATGTAAAGGGTTGGGTCGGTTTGGAGGGCATGGTCGTGGTCTATATGTCTATAATCATGATTAGTTATAATTAACAAATTTCCCGCAGCATCGGTTAAACCAAATCGAGTCTCATCGTGAGCTGTTGATGGGTATATCATAAAAGTGTCACCACCATCTTTTAAAAAATAAAAAATCGAGTCATGCGAATCAAGTTTAATATTACCTGCACTGTCTAAAATAAGTCCGTCCGTCGCTATTACTCCTGCAGTCTGATCATGATACATCTCAATATAATCATTCGCCTCGGAAGCGTCAGCAGAGTAAACTCGGAGAACTGGGTCGGCGGAGGTTGAGGTCGGGGAACGGTTTGCGTTGCTCATGTCGGCTCGTTCCATTATAGATATATAACCTGAATAAGCAGCATCCCCAACCGCAGTTCCCAGTTGAAGATTATCATTCCCCTCAGTTTCCCAAATAAGAACTGTATCTTCGTTATTACCCCATTTCATTGCTGTATCATCTTTAAATCCAAGTGCATCATCAAAATAAAAATTTGCACCACTACCAGAACCAAAATGGACTTCGTTTGTATAAGCATCTAACTGGATATACATGCTTTCGTTATATGTGCCACCTACACCTCCAAAGGTTATTTTCCCATCGATGGCATTAGTTATTGTTTCTCCGTTTTGTAAAGTTAAAGTATCACTCATTGTTATCCCATCAGTAATCAAAGGCATCTGAATATCAAAGGCGGTGATATTCGCGTCCTCTCTTGTTAGTTCGAATTTGTCTGTGGCGTCGTTAACTTGCCATTGGATGTATTTATTATCTGATCCTGCAGTAATATATCCATTCTGCTGAAAAACTGGATCAGTATCCCCAGAATATTTAAAAAATTGAACACTAGTATTGCCCCTTGCAAAAGAAATCTTTGCATCTTCCTTTCTGAAAACGCTTATCCCATCCATTTCCAGTTCTGGCTCTCTCCACTGACTAACAAAAAATCTCAAATAATTATCACCCTCCTCTGCCTTCCTATGAACATAAAAACTCTTCCCATCACTATCATTAGCAACATCCGTCCCCCCAAAAAGCTCAACATCCCCAGTCGCCGACGGTAAAATCTTCAAGTCCCCTTTCCCAACGTCTAAATCAAAACTGTCCGTCGCGTTTACGTAAGCTAGCGAGCCCCATTCCGTGTTGTCATCGTCGGGGTTCGTGTCGGAGTGGATGAAAAGGGTTGGGTCTGTTTGGACGGCGTGGTCGTGGTCGCTATTTCTATTTCCATAATTTGTAACAGTAATTTGATTCCCTCCATTATCAGATATAGCTATTAAATTTTCATCTTTACCTGAGTCTGTTACAAATAAATAACCCACATTGTCATTTGCCTTTAAATACATAAATCCAGTGTTTGAATCACCATAAATCCTCAATGCATTATATTGTCCACCATCCGTTTTAAAATCTAAAATCTGACCACCTGATGCTATTATTCCTTTAGATTGGTCATGATACATTTCAATATAATCATTCGCCTCGGTAGCGTCGGAGGAGTAGACTCGGAGGACTGGGTCGGCGGAGGTTGAGGACGGGGAACGGTTTGCGTTTCCCAAATCGGCTTTTTCCATTATGGAAAAATAACCACTTCTATCTGTTTGACCAACTGCTAATCCTAACTGTAAATTATCATTTCCCGTAGTTTCCCAAATAAGTCTTGAATCTAAGCCAACCCCAAACCCTAAACCGAAATCATCACCTAACACAATTTGATTAGCAACAGTTGTGCTACTAATACCTATAGTATTAGCACTTGTTTCAAAATCAAAAGTCAAGTCCTCATTATTCGTCCCCCCTGTTCCACCAAGAGTTAGCGTTCCCGTCGGCGAGAGGATTGAACTGTTTACGTGGACATCTCCATCTAAATATGTATTATTACCTACATATAAATTTCTCCACTTATAACTACTTGTTCCTAAGTCAGTTTGATATGAAGCAACTGCAGGATAAAATTTATTTTCACCGACAGCTACTATTGAATAAGCTACACCGCCTCTGCCAAATCTAAAATCAGCACCATCACTACGCATATATATATCACCATCATCAAAAAATTCAAAATAATGCCCATTATCGAACATAATTTGCAATTTATGATTTGGATTCGCAGTCCCTATCCCCACGTTCCCCGACGTCGCATTAACAAAAAACACAGAATTATTAATCAAAAAATTATTCGCTCCCAAATCTAAATTATTCATCGCCCCCGTGTACGGGACATAAACACCCGAACCATTCACATTCGTCAAACGCGAACCATCCCCTATAAAATAAAGCGCAGTCAAATTCGTCGTATCAGAAATATCCGCATCCGTTATCGTCCCGTTAACTATCTGCAAACCAGAAACACTCCCATTCCTCAACTCCCCGCTTTCATTATGCGACACATTCAAAAACTCGTTCAAAACCGCCCCCCACGAACCGCTATCTCCTCCAACTATCGGCAACCGCTCCGCAGTTACCGCCGAAGAAGCTAAAATAAACAACAAAAGACAACCCACAAAAACACAAGCTCCCAATCTCCCCTTCGTCGCCATCTTTATTTTAAATTATAATCCTCATATTTTTATCTAACTACTACAAAAAAAGACACTTTGATTATTTAAATCTTTTTACAAACCCGATTAGAACGTCCCTCGCCCCTAGCACCCCCCCAGAATTCTAGGTTCTCGCCAAGTTCTCAAATACCCCAAAAGCCTTTTAAACCTAAATTCTTACCCCTTACCATGACATTCAAAATAAACGTATCCCACAACGGAAAAACATACAAAGTCGAGACTGAAAATGAAAAGTTAGTTGGTAGCTTAATTGGAGATAAAATCAAAGGAGAAGAGATCTCTGAAGATTTAACAGGCTACGAAATAGAGATCACAGGAACATCCGACAAGGCTGGATTCACCGGAATGGTAGACCTTGAAGGACCAAATCTTCACAAAGTTTTACTCAGCTATGGAAGAGGTATGCACAAAAAACCTAAGGGAGAAAAGAAGGTTAACAAAAAACCTAAGGGATTAAGATTAAGAAAAACAGTAAGAGGAAAAGAAATCTCCCAAGAAACTATTCAAATTAACACAAAAGTTCTAAAAGAAGGATCCAAAAAATTTGAAACATTTTTTGAAAAGCCAGAAACACCAGAAGAAGACAAAAAACCAGAAAATTAATTTCTTAGATCTTAGAAAATCTTATAAGTAAGCGAAACTAATCTATACCATGACCTTCAAGATTTACAACACTCTTTCAAAAAAGCTAGAAACTTTTAAGCCAATAGAAAAAGGAAAGGTAAAAATTTATGTTTGTGGGCCGACGGTAAATGACGTACCCCATTTAGGACACGCAAGACAACAAATAACATTTGATCTATTAAGAAAATACTTAGAATTCAAAGGTAACGATGTAACATTTGTATCAAATATTACAGATATCGATGATAAAATAATCAACAAAGCAAAAGAATTAGGGATTGAAATAAAAGATCTTACAGAAAGAAATCTAAAAGCGCATAAAGAAGATTATGAAAAAATAGGGATTCGAAAACCAGATGTCCAACCCAAAGCCACAGGATATATCAAAGAAATGATTGATTTGGTAAAGAAATTAGAAGAGAAAAAATATGCCTATTTAATAGAAGATGATGGAGTTTATTTTGACATTTCTAAATTCAAAGGTTATGGTAAACTCTCAGGTCAAAAAATAAAAGATCTCAAAGCAGGAGCAAGAATAAAGGTCAAAGACAAAAAAAGAAATAAAGAAGATTTCGTATTATGGAAATTTTCCAAACTAGGAGAACCAAAATGGAAAAGTCCTTGGGGATATGGTCGTCCAGGATGGCATATTGAATGTTCTGCAATGTCTGCAAATATCCTGGGATTACCATTAGATATCCATGGAGGAGGACAAGATTTAATCTTCCCCCATCACGAAGACGAAATTGCTCAATCCGAGGCTGCATACGGGAAAAAACTATCAAACTATTGGATACATAACGGGATGGTAAATATAAATAACACTAAGATGAGCAAAAGTTTAGGGAACTTTAAAACTATCAAAGACATATTCACAGAATATTCTGGAGAAGCAATAAGATATTTTGTTATTTCAGGACACTATAGAAAACCTCTTGATTTTTCAAAAGAAACATTAGAAAATATAAAAAACTCATACAATAGACTCCGAAACATAACTTCTAACTTAGATGACGACGGAAAAACCAATAAAGATTATATCAACAAATTTAAAGAGGCTATGGATGATGATTTAAACACTCCCGCAGCACTAGCAGTTATATGGAAATTAGTGAGAGATATCCCAGCTGATGGAAAATATAGAACAATTAAACAGATTGATATGGTTCTAGGACTTAATCTACTAAAGAAAGAAAAAATCTCTATTCCAAAAGATATTCAAAAATTGGCAATCGAAAGAGAAAAAAACAGAAAGCAAAAAGATTTTGAAAAAGCTGATAAGATTAGAAAAGACATTGAGGAGAGAGGGTATCTTATAGATGACACCTCTAATGGGCCTAAAATAAGTCTCAAAAATTAATTGCCAATATTTAAAAACTATCGAAGATATAATCTATAATGGAGGTAGCAGATATTGTTAGTATTATTTCGGATGTCTTTTCTAGAGAAGGAAACTTGATCCCTATTTTGATCTTCTTCACCACAATAATAGTTTGTTACTCTGTTTTTATCTTCTACTTCTACAGGTACCTTGCAAAAAAGAACTTAATTGATCTAAACTTCGAACAATATAATCAATCTAGCAACCCTACCCTGGCCAAATTTTTCGCAGTAATTTTTTATATACTTGAATATATCATCATCCTCCCAATTCTAACTTCATTTTGGTTTACAACTTTCGCAATTCTAATTCTAGTCTTATCTGAAGGTATTCCTGCAGCAGGAATTCTTTTAATTTCAGCAGCACTCGTTGCATCAGTAAGGATCACCTCTTACATTAGCGAGAATCTTTCAAAAGATCTTGCAAAAATGCTTCCATTTACACTACTAGCGATCGCAATAACAAGACCTAGTTTCTTTACAATTGGCCCGCTAATCTCAAGAATTCAAGAAATCCCTTTGCTGTTTTCAAATCTTTTATATTATCTCCTATTTATTGTAACTATCGAACTAACCATGCGAACAACAGAGTTCTTCAAAGATTTATTTTCTCATAGTGAAGGGGCTGCAGAGGAAGAAATAGAAAAGACTGAAACAGAAGAAACAAAAGTCGATAAAGAATAAACCAAAGTTTTTAACAAGTCTTAAAAACTCATTTTCTTACATAAATCCATGACAAAAAACTTAGATACGACGAAGTCGACTAACTCAAGGGAGGCTACCTGTAGGGAACTGTTAGTTCCGTCAGTAGATATTTCAAAAATCGACACTATAAATGTAGGAATAGTCGGACATATAGATCATGGAAAGACAACGCTCTTACAAAAACTTTCAGGTAAATGGGCAGACACGCATTCTGAAGAACTAAAGAGAGGAATAACAATTAAGTTAGGTTACGCAGACGCAATAATTTATGATAGTGAAGATAAACTAACGACCAACAAAGACTCGAAAGGAAAACCAATCCGTTACATAACCTTCGTAGACGCTCCAGGACACGAAATGCTTATGGCAA
>JAGLLG010000034.1 GCA_023140635.1 Candidatus Pacearchaeota archaeon
AAAAATAAACGAAAAAACAAAACACAGATGCACCGCCCTTTGCATAGAAACACGTCCCGATATCTGCTCAGATGAACACATTAAAAATATGCTCGAATGGGGAACAACACGAGTCGAACTTGGAGTTCAAGCCATCGACGACGAAATCTATAAAAAAGTAAATCGATGCCATGTTGTTCAAGATGTAATCGATGCAACAGCAAGACTAAAGAAATCAGGATTCAAAATTGGCTACCATCTAATGCCAGGTATACCTGGAAGCAATCCAAAAAAAGATATCAAAATGTTCAAAAAAATATTCTCTTCAAAAGATTTCAAACCAGACCAGATAAAAATCTACCCCTGTCAAGTTCTAAAAGGTGCAGGAATTGAAAATCTATATTATGGCGGAGAATACATCCCTTACACAAAACAACAGGCTACAGAAATCATAATCAAAATGTTAAAACTAACACCGCGATACTGCCGAATAATGCGAATCATGCGGGAAATTCCTCCAAACTACCTCGTCGCTGGAATCAAAAACATCGACCTCAGAAAAGATATCGAAGAAAAAATCAGGGCTAAAAAAATTAGAGTAGACGAAATAAGATTCAGAGAAATTGGATTTGCACTGAGAGATAAAAGAAAAATCGACTCAAACTTAAAACTTCGAACAACAAAGTACAAAGCATCTAATGGAATGGAGTTTTTCATAGAAGCGATTAATAAAGACGATACTCTATTCGGACTCCTTCGTCTCCGTCTAGATAAAAAAACAGCAACAGTTCGAGAGCTCCACGTCTACGGTCCAACCCTAAAACTAAGCGAAAAAGCAAACAATGCATGGCAACACAAAGGCTTAGGAAAATCACTCATGGAAGAAGCGGAGAAAATAGCAAAGAAAAAAGGCTATAAAAAAATCCGAGTAATCTCTGGAATTGGTGTCAGAGAATACTACAAAAAACTGAATTACAAACTAGACAAACAAAAAATCTACGTCGAGAAAGAACTATAATAAAAGAATTTCAAAACAACCTTTTTAAATTTAATCTTAAAACAAATATTACATAAAACTTTATAAAGTTTAGTCACTTAAAAGTAACAGTGTGACATGGAAATTCGAAAATATACAAAAGAGGATAAGAAAGAAATCGTCCAAATGGTCGCTGAAATTCTTAGAGAGATGTTCAACGGAAATCCTGCAGAATTTAAAATATTAAAAGAATTTAATGTGACTAAAGACTACGTCTATTATCTTGTCGTCGTTATCGGAAAGAAAATCGTCGGCGTCGGTGCCTTGAAAAAATTAAAGGATGGAAGGGTAAGAATAAAAAGACTGTATGTAATGGAAGACTACCGTCGAAGAGGAATCGCGCAAAAAATCCTAGATGAATTAATCCAGTTCGCAAAAGAACAGAGATTCAAACAAATTCTCTTCAACACATACCCAACAATGGAAAACGCAAGACGATTTCACAAACGAAACGGCTTCGTAGAAATAATAAGCAACGACCCTTATCAGATACACTTGGCTAAAAGATTATAATTTCTTGCGATAAATAAAAACATTTAAATAATAAGCATTACAATAGTAATGTATGACAATGGAAACAATGCAAATAAGAATGGGGCAAGGATTAATTCAAAGAGTTGATAAATTAGTCAAAACAGGAATTTACACAAATCGTTCTGATGCAATACGCGACGCTGTAAGACGACTTATTTTAAGCGAATTGATTGGAATTATACCGAATAAAGAAAACTCCGTTAAGCAAATCAAAACTCTAAGAAGAAAATTATCAAAAGAAAAATTCGATTTGGAAAAAATAAACAAATTAGCCGATTAACTTTTCAGGCAAATCAACATTAATTCTACTTTGGGAAAATTTCAATAAATCTTTATCTCTTGTTACAAAAACACACCCCAATCTTTTTACAACAGCTACATGTAAATAATCATAAAAACTAATTCTCGAATCGTCTTCAATCTCAAACCTTCTCGCTAAATTATGGTCTTCATTCTTAGTTTTAATAATCCTAACAAAATTCATCTGCTTAAAATAATCCACAGCCACTTGAAATTTATCACCTAAAATATACTGTAGTTCTTTTAAAACAATAGTAGAAACATAAATCTGATTACCTGCTTTTTCAATATTTTCAATAAAATCTAATGCAATTTTCCAGTAAGGCATCCCTTTTAACGCATCACCTTCCTTTTGAAATAAATTAAGCCAAATACACGAATCAAGATAATAAACTATCTCCATTAATTTTGAAAAAGATTAATATTAATAAATCTACCCTACTTTCCCTTCTTCCGAATTCTAACCGCAACAAATCCGCCAAGAGCCAAGAGAACAAAAACACTAACCGCTATCCCTCCAGGAGTTCCTATCACACCACCAACCGCACCAGTTATCGTCGAGAAAAATCCCTTATCATCTTCCACAATTTCATCAATCCAAGTCATACCATCGTCGTCATCAGATTCATACGAACTACTTGACGAAACAACAGGAGAAGAACTATTTGTTGAGTTGGATGTATTAAGAGCGGGGCTGCTGCCTCCACCTCCTCCGCCACCGCCTCCGCCACCGCCTCCAGAATCACCACCAGGACTTCCACCATCAACAACCCCTCCCGAACTCAGCGGAAAAACGATCTCCTTCAAAGCCCTACTACCTTCATTGCCACCCTTATCGACGGCACTCACTCCAAAAACATAAATCCCCTCAGCTAATTCACTTCCCGAATAACCAAGAGAAAAAGAACTCCCAATCAAAACATCACTAAGATAAATATTATAATATTCGACACCGCTACAATCCGGTTTGTCGACAGCCTCATCCCAACCCAATACAACGTTCCCAGATACAATAAGTCCCTCAGGAGCCTCAGGAGCCTGCGTATCAATACAAATATCCCAAGCCGAAACAAAACTTACCAGACAAAACACTGCCAATAAAAAACTAAAAGATTTACTATTCATTTTAATTAATTAGAACTTCCGGGTGTTGGTATTGTAAATATCTGAAAGTCAACATTATCAACATCGGTATCTTGTCCATCGGGAGAACGTCCCGTAGAATTCCCTACTAGGGCGACAAGTGCATTATCAGAAACGTTTCCATCATTATAATTCCCGTAACTTACAGAATCAAGAACTGTTAAAGAAGGGCTTATCAAAGTTATAAAATCTCCATTCATATTCAACCTATTTGAGACCTCAAATACAACAAACCCTCCAACTCCAATAATCTCATTTAATGCAACCATCTCAGAACCACTATCATTTAATTTCCACCCCGTTAAATCAACACTGCTGTTCCCAGGATTATACAACTCAACCCAATCATTACCACTCACAGGATTAGCAACAAACTCATTTATCTTAACACTATTGCTACTACAGCAACCTCCACCACCAGAACTATTACCTTGTTGAGCTTCTGCGACACAATTCGAAGAACATCCATCGCCATTAATGATATTACCATCATCACAATCTTCCCCTCCTTCAACATAACCATTACCACAAACAGATCCCTCATCATCATCTTCCGAACCATAACAGCCTCCATCACCTAAATCAACATCACCATCTAAATCATTATCTATCCCATCGTCACATTCAGAACGATTTTCTTCAAAAACCTGTCCATGCTCACTTATCATTCTACAATGAGCATCCGTTCTCGAATTGCCCAACGAAAATCCTAAATCAGTATCCGACTCTGGAACATAAAGATTATCACAAGCAACTGCATCAAATACGTATCTTCCCGAACCAGTAATATCATACTCGGTTATATTAATTGTTTTTGCATACAGTCCTCCTACTGGGGAAAGAGTTATCCATCCAGTAGTTTCACAAGTTCCAAGGATACAATACGCATTTCCAAATGCAGGTATCTCTGAAATCTTAAACCTAACAGTCTCATCTGCAATAGGAGACTGACTATCATTCACATTCAAGGAAACAGGCAATAACACTCCATAAGTCCCTTCTTCTTCAGGACTCACAACACTCATTGTTGGACGAGTATTATCTACAATCATCAACGTTGTCGAACTTCCTATATTAAATAACTCATCCCTTACATTAACCACAACCCAATAATTCCCAGATTCTAATCCATCTGGAACAGCTCCGTTAATTCTGCACAAATTATAATCAACTTCAGTTCCAATAATATCTGCTACTCCGACATATTCTCCTAAGTCTCCTTTATCATCATAATATATTTCAGCCCAACAACCATCAAACCCAGAATCATAATCGACAACCTCAGCCTCGATAAAAACATTATCACCATCCCCGCTACTCGTCAACGGACCCGGCAAATTACTACCAACTATCGAAACCATCGGACCCTCATTATCAATATTCATAGTCACCGGACTAAACCACGGATTCAATGCAAGTTGCAACTTGTACCCGAAAACATCAACACCCTCATTACCTGCCTTATCAACATAATTAATCCCTAAAAAAACAGTATCCGTTAATCCGCTATTTTCAGGCAAACTCACATACCCTTTACAAACACCATCAACATAAGACACATTTCCAAGAGGAACTATATTCACAGTCTCATTAATCTGCGTAAAGTAAGTCCATAAATCCCTATAACATTCCTTAATCTCCGATTGATTCATATCTTCAAAAGCATAATCTATCGCATATAATTCACAATAATCCACACCACTCGCAGGACAATCCTGAGGACATCCAAAGATACTACAATCGTCCCCGCCAAAATCTACAGCAGGAGCATAAATCTGGAAAGGCACTCCATCTCGATAATAATTCCCAGAATGAGGGTTCAAAACCTCGCCAACAGGAGCAACATTATCAACAATAACTTCAATCCCATTTGTCTTTACCCAATTCCCTAATAAATCTTCTGCTTCAACTTCATAATGCCATTTCCCACATTCTCCAAGAGTTTGCATATTACAATAAGCTCCAACAGTTTCATTCCAAACAAGTCCACTCACAGGGTCTTCCAACCATGTAAGACTCATTAAGATACTACCCTCATCAACCCCAACACCAGCGTCGCCAGTTTGCTTATAATCCACAACATCCGCACAGAAATTCAATGTAACATCGCTGTTAATCGCAATTGTAACTGTTCCATTTTCAGGAGAATAAACTCTCGTTCCATTTTCTAAAATAACAAACTTCGTAATATTAGGAGCCTGCGTATCCACTTCATCATATTCTATCCTATTCTCCCTATTCCCTAATTTATCCTCACAATACCATTCCAAATCATGGAAACAATCCTCAGTGAAATGAAATGTATAAGGATTATTAGTATCATTCAAACAACACCAATCCCCTTCCATATCTCCACTAAAATTACCACAATACTGCTCAGTTAACCATTCAGGTTCATCATAAGATATCTTATAACAAAGTTTCTCATATCCAACAGGGTGAGGTTCAACATCACTACAATTAAGAGTAATATTAGTTTCCTGAGTTACCCACCAATCAGTCCCATCGGTGTCATTATAATATTTTGGTTCCCCCACGATTTTAGTTGTGTTAGGAGCAGAATTATCGACAAACACACATTGCCATTTCTTCTCTTCGGTCTTATTAACATTATCAACACTATAATATTCAATAATATGGCATGACTCTTCTGGTTTAAAGAATGGTTCCGTGTAAATATTCCACGGCTCATCTGGATTAATATATTCATGATAATACCTTGGATGACAAAAATCTTCTGGCATTCCACAGATATTATAACCTAATTTGGGATCACTTATCCAATGATTTCTCCAATAAGTTACAGCAACTCCAGAATCATGTATCTCATCCCCATCATCTGATGTTAACGTTATTGGTGTACTTGAATTAATCCACTTTCTTAACCCATCAGTATAAAACGGTTCTCCATATGTCTTTGTTGTATTAGGAGGAGACTTATCAACATAATCTACCTCAAATTTATGTTCTTCTTCATTTCCTAAAGCATCTATACAATAGTATTCTAACTCATGTTTTGATTGTTCTGGAAATCCAAACACCCCACCATAGCTAAAAAAATCTGTCCAATCTCCATATCCTTGACCTTCATCTACCCTATACCTATAATAGATACTAACATCATTCACTGGGTGAGGCTCTGGGTCAACACAAGTTAAATTAATCCTTGTAACACCATCAATATATGTTTTGTTTTCAGTTTCATTATAATATTGAGGACCAATTATCTGTTTAGTTATTTCAGGTGCTTGAGTATCAACAATATCCAACTCCCATCTATGCTCGGATTCCTCACCACATAAATCAACAGCCCAATACTCAATCAAATGATAAGAATCTTCACTCAAATTAATTATCACACTTTTATTCACCTCTCCAGTTCTATTAACTAATACTGTCCAACCATCTCCCGATTCATTTTTCCACCTCACAATATAACGAATAACGACATTGTTAGAATATTCCCCAGACAAATTATTATATCCTCCATTAGAATCATTATCGGGATTAAAATCGTATGCAGTTAACGTAATCGCCGTTCCCTGTTTTACATAATAACAAGGATCTATTAAACTCATATTACTCTCAAAACTAAAAACGCCAGATTCAACTAATTCATTCCCATAACATTGGACATGAGACCCATTAAATGTAATATTCTTTTCAACCTTTGGAGGAGTTGTATCTTTGATGAAAGAAACAATTGGAGAAAACTCAAACTTACCCCAATTCTCTTGGCTATCCTTACCATGCACCTGCACATAATGAGTACCGTCCAACAAACCACTTATATCAATAATGTCCTCTACATCCTCACATAACTCGTCCAAATAAGTCCCATCAACAGCACTCATATTAATTCCATGCCAATTCCAAGGACTATCTTCATCAATAAAATATTCCGCTAACTGGATAGCAGATTCTTCATCACAAACAGTCGCAGTCAACAAAGGGTCGTCTCCACAAACCAACAACTCATCAGCATTACAAACACCATCCAAGGCAATCCCTAAATCATTATCTCCTTCTTCACAAGTGGGATAAAAAGGAGGCAAACAGTCAAGATTTATCTGAACAGTCTGACACTCACCCCAATTTCCTAAAATATCCTTCCCCCTAACATGAACATTTAAACTACCATCATTAACCCAAATATACGTCCCAATAACCTCTTCAATTAAAGAATCAAAATCTCCATCCTCTGCAGCCAATGGAACCCCAGTTCCCTCAACTCCACAATCAGCCCCACCAAGAAAATATTCTGCCTCTTCAATAATAGAACAACTATCATTCTCAATAGCTTCAATTTTAATTTGACAAATCTCTGGATATTTACTAACATCCAAATCAGAAGTTACTGGACCATTCCCTTCTTGACATTCCAAAGCATTAAACCCAACACAATAAAAACTATCACCATTACTAATTTCATCACTTATATAATCATAATTATCATACTTAAAAGAATCACCATCACAATAAAACTCAGCAGTAACATCACTACCCCCGTCTCCACTAAAAGGGACATATCCAAATTCCATTACTTCACGAAACCAAAGAGTTCCTTGATTAGCATCGGATATAGTTAAAGAAACACCAGAATCAAAATCAATCCACCCATCAGCATCCCCTACATTGTTACCAGGATTATCTTCATTACGTCCAAATTGAAATTCCCAATCCTCTAAACTACAAACACCATTACTTGCGACCACATAATCACTAGCAGTCGTAGAATCAATATATGGAACACCAGCGACGCCACCCCAGTTAGGCAAATCAGATTCACTATCACAAACAACCTTATCAGCCCTAACAGTTATACATGGATTATCATCAGAACAATCAGGACAACCAGAACTAACACTCACCATCGACAAACAAATAAACAACATCAAGAAAAAAACTACCCTCGTAGATTTTGTAAATCTCATAACAACTAAAGGAACAGATTCTTTATAAACATTCTTATTATCGAAGTTATATTAATCAAACATAAAGGATTACTGTGGGGTAATTAATTTAGACACAATATACAACACAAACACGAAAGAGAACATACAACATCTTGACAAAACTACCTTACCTCTTCTTCCGAAACCTAACCGCAACAAATCCTCCCAAAGCCAACAAAACAAAAACACCAACCGTTGCCCCACTCGCAGTTCCAACCGCACCCGTAACCGCACCTGTCACCGTCGAGAAAAATCCGCTATCATCCACACTACTTTCCACGCCCTCATCAATTAAAACCATTTCGTCGTCTCCCTCTTCACACCACCTATAAATTTCAGGCCTACTATTTTCAGGTCCACACCGATTCGAATCCTCACACAACCGACCCTGCCAATTCTCAACACACTCACCCCAATCCTCGCAACTCCAATTCTCAACACAGACATAACTACTGCCTCCGCCTCCGGAACCCCCGTTACCCGAGGAGACTACCCCATTTCCAGAACCATCCCCCTCGATATTAATTTCATTCTTTATCGACTCCCCCGTATTATGTCCAACTTTATCGATTGCATAAACCGTATAATTATATTCGCCAACCCCCAAACTCTCGTTAGAATCTGTAAAATTCAAAACACTTCCCCGTCCAATCTCAAACCCCTCGCGAGAAATCACATACTCCGCAATTCCGCTACAATTCGGCTCATCCGTCGCTGCCATCCAAGTCAAAAGAATGTTCCCCACCTTGCCCGAAACCGCGAGATTTGATGGAGCTGACGGCGACGCATGATCTATACAAATTTTTACGGCGCTTGCATAACTGATTAAAAAAATACTCATACAAAAAATCAACAATATCTTTTTCATTTCAACACCCCCTCATTCCCTAAAATATCCTCTGCTTTTGCCTCAAAATAATAAGAACCGCCCGCCACATGTGTAGCATTAAAATCATCCCCATAATATTCCGACGTTACATTTAATCCCGCTTGCATCCATCCACTATTGTAACAACTGAAACCACCAAACACAATTCCCGTACTCGGACAAAACGTCCCATTTACTATCTCACTAATTTTATAAAACACACTTGAATTATCAACACCCGATTTCTCGTCGGTAACATTCAACCTTACAGGGATCACTTCGTCATAAACCGAACCATTCGGCTGAATCAAAGTAATATTCGGACCCGTCCTGTCAATCTTCAACACAACGCTATCATTCCCTGTATTGTTATGCCCATCCTTAGCAAAAATAAAAAGCGGATAATCTCCCTCAATAATATCCTCTGGAGTATTCCTTGAAAAATAATAAAGTCCCTCGTAATCATTATGCGTCCAAGGAAATGTCAAATTTTCATAACCCAAAAAAGCCGTCCCCCATTTACCAACAATTTCAGAACCATCATCAATCGTAGCAGTTATCTCGACATTATCAATCTCTCGATAATACAAATCAAACATCTCTTTGTTCGTAATGTTCACAAACGGCACCCGCTCATCACTCAAATAAAACATCGAAGCAGTTAAATCATATTGCCCCGGATAAATAGCCTGATGCGATGTAATATCCAAATAAACCTCATCCCTCTCCTCCAACATCAAATCGCCTTCCTCATTATAACAATAAAATACACCATCATCAGCCGTCACATTCTGCGCATCAAGCGGATGCTCAATCGTCTGCTCATATTCCTCGCTACAATTAAACTCAACAGTCTCAGTCAACATATTAAAAAACCACGACTTTTCAACTCGACCACTAATCTCAAAATCTCCCTTCCAAACAGGATAAGCAACATCATCCGAACTAATATTCAACCGAATAATCAAAGGCGACCCATCCTCGTTATCCCCACCAGTTAAATACTCAAAACTAAAACTCGCCTCAAACTCACTCCCCGCAACAACATCCGACGGCAAACTAATCCCCACAACGTTGGACAACGAATGATCCGCACTAACCATCCCGAACATCAAAACTATCAACACCACCAATACTATCTTTCTCATTCTACAACTCCCAAAATTTCAGCTTTAGTTTCCCCATCAGTAGTTCTAACCTTAATCTCAACATCACCAGTACTTCTACCCTTTATAGAATAGTAAAACCCTTTAATGTTATCCACAGAGACACCATCGCAAACATCAGAATAAACCACCAATTCTTCAGACGTCACATTTACCGAAACTTTACAAAAATCATAATAAGTCCCATCCACAGAACCAGTATAATACCCAAACTCCAAATCCAACAACTTAGGAACAGAACCCTCATTTAACCTAGCTTCAACACTCAAATCCATCTCTGGGGCATAAAGGTCAATCTCCTCAATCTCCTCGCTAATAAATCTCCTCTCATCAAAGCCAGAAATCGTATATGTAGTTCCTCCACCAGGAAACTCGTTTATCATCAACGAACCAACTTCCCCCGCAGAAGAAACGGCATAAAACACAGGACCACTAACGACAACCTCCTCACTAATCTCCCCGAAATAATCCAACAACCCCGCAGAAACAAAGCTAACCAAAACCATTCCCAACATCCCAACCACTATTGCTTTCTTCATTGTCATGCCTCGACGTGAATATGAAACCTCCTTTCAGAGGTCGCTACTTCCTAAAAAAGAAAGGAAATAAAAAATAAAATTTTTGTTTATTTATAACACTGGATTAACCTTAGTAGTTATTGTGTAAGTATCTGGAACTAGAGCCAATGCAAATTCACTATCAACACAGAAGTTAAATCCACCACCATTCGCTGGAAGTGTTATAATGTCGTCTGTTGAATGCACAATTAAGTCTGTTTCCCAATAGTAATTAGCCATGTTAGCATAACTCAACCTGTATGAGCCATCGCCCTCTTTTGTTGTTGCTATATCACTCGATTTAACTACCCAAAGCTTTGCTCCTGTACAATGTAAATAATTGTCTCCTTCATCGTTACCACAATAATTTGCTGTTGAACCTTCTCCTCCAGCATTCCAATCTCCTGTTACAGGTAAATCGCTAGTTGGTAATTCTCCCAACTTAAACACTGTTGCATAATTTGCAGGGTCAAACCTATCTTGCTTATCCATAGCATAAACTAGTTCATAGTTAACTGGAATTATTCCTTCAACCATATTATAACTAAAAGCACCTCCAGCAACTGTGTAAGATATTTTTATCTTCGCCCCTGTTGGCGTCCATACATTCTCTGCACTCTTTGTTTTCTTAGTCAATTCCAAAATACCATAAACCTCAGTAGTAACTCCTGCACAGGTGCCTGTTGTTTCAGTAGGACTAGCACAAGTCGTAGCCAAACTAACATCTGCCGGAATCTCCGCATGATTCTTCAAATCATGACCACAGTCACTAACACTTCCTCCAGCCGTAACATTATAATCATTTGAAATCGGAGTATTGTAATCCTGTCCATCAACTAAAACAGACTGACTAGCAGTTACCAAACCAGTTACACTTCCATAATACGTCAACAAAGCCGCACTCGCGAAAGTCACCATAGCAACCATAACAAGAGCAAACACAGAAAATTCCTTACCAAACATATTAACTTTTTTCTTCATTAATTTTTTCATTTTTTAAAACCCCCTTTCAGCTTTTTTAGTATAACAAAAGTTGTCATGATAGTTCTCCGAACTTTCTTTCAAAAGTTTCAATATAACAGAACACATCAAACCAGAACAAGAAACAAAATCAACCATTTTTCTTTCCATAACTATCAACTCCATAAACATTATTTAAACCTTCCTCGCGCCTTTTTACCACTTTGCCCTAATAAAAGAAATACAGTCGCTCACTCCGTTCGCTCTCAGTTCCCTTTCCCCTTCACCAAACAATAACCAATCTCATAATAAGTTTTCTCCTTAACCCTCGCAACATCAGGGCTTACATAATCTATCCCATTAACCCAACACCAAGCCCTATCATAAAGATGATTCATAAACAAACCCTCAAACTCCTTTCTTCCAGCCACGTCTAATTCTTCTATACCCATTTCCCATTCACTAACTGCATCCCCAAGAGATTTTCCCATAAATACCTCCCTAATAAAGAGTATTTAAGACTATCTAAAAAATATTCTCACCCAACCACAGCGTGCCCCAACCTGTTCTTTAATATAT
>JAGLLG010000035.1 GCA_023140635.1 Candidatus Pacearchaeota archaeon
GAGGATTTGTTAGGGAGGGTTGTCCTGATTATGTTTGGACTGGGATCCGGTAGGAATTGTCAATTATTATTCACTCTTATCTTCAAAATACTGCCCATCTTCCTGCTTTTTTTTGTTCCTTATCTAAAACAGAATTTTTTTTATTTATCCTCGGTCGTCCGGAATCTTTATCTTTCCTTAGGGTAATATCTAATGATTTCAACAACTCTGAAATTCCTTCTTCAAAGCTTCTGATCTCTGAAGTTCTCCCTCTAACTCCAGGCTCTCCATCAAAATTGATGATTGAATCAGCTAGATAGCTTATGAGTAATAAATCATGATCAATGACAAAGGCAGTCTTTTCTCTCTCAATCATTATATCTTTAATCGCTTTTGCAACTGAAATTCTTTCTTCAACGTCTAAATATGCTGACGGTTCGTCAATTAAATAGACTTCCGCATCCTTTGCTAGACATCTCGCTATACTAAACCTCTGTAGTTCCCCCCCTGATAGCGCATTTAATTTTTTCGCTTGTAAAACTCCTAAGTTGAATACGGAAGCTAATTTTTTCCCAATTTTTTCCTTGAACATGATATTTTTTATGACTTCATCACTTCTTGTAAATAAATATTGTGGTTTGTATGAAATATCTAACTTTAAATCTAATTTTCCTTTGTTGGTTTCTAATTCTCCAGCTAGGGCTCTGACGAAACTTGTTTTTCCTGTCCCGTTTTTACCAAGTATACCAATAACATGATTTTGGTGAATTTCTCCACTATCAACTTTCAGTTCGAAACCTGATTTGAATTTCAAATTGAAATCTGGCCATTCTGTAATTTTTGCTCCAGACATCGGCGGATTTTTTGTAAAGTTGAAATTTAATGATTTGTCTCTAATTCTTAAATTTTCTTCTTTTAAGAATCCGTGCAAATAAGCGTTGACTCCTACTTTTGATGATTTCACTCCTGATACAGTCCCGAATGCACCAGGTCCTCCGAAAAAGATATTTAGATAATCTGTCAAATAGTCTAGGATTAACAAATCATGTTCTACAACTACAAGGGTTTTGTTTTTTGCAATTTCCTTTAGAAAATCACTTATTCTCAACCTTTCTCTGATATCTAAGAACGCTAAAGGTTCGTCGAAGAAATAAATGTCTGCATCTCCAAGTGAAGCCGCTAAAATTGCAATCTTTTGTAGTTCTCCACCAGATAGTTTATTCATTTGGTTTTCTAAAACATTCTCGACGTTCAATTTTTTAGCTAATGTTCTGATATCTGCAATTTTTCCTCTTTTTTTCAACAAGTCTATTACCTTGACGTCAATTGCTAATTGTGATAAGTTCTGAGGTTTATACGAAATTTTCTTAGAATCTAGATTTTCAAAGTATCTCAAAATTTCATTTCCTTTAAAAAATTTCTTAATGTTTTCCTTGCTGGAGGATTTCTTCCCGAGATTAATTTTTTCAGTCCCTGCTAATAATTTTATTGCAGTAGACTTTCCGATACCATTTTTACCCAATAGTCCGAGAACACTTCCTTCTTTTGGAGTAGGTAAACCGTATAAGATAAAACCGTTTTCTCCGTATCGGTGTATGATTTGATCTTCATCCATTGAGGGTAGATTAATAATTTCAATTGCATCGAATGGACATCTCTTTACACAGATAGCGCAACCGATACATGTAGTTTCGTCGATTATGGCATCGTTTTTAATGAGTATACAACTGTCTGTTTCCTTTTTTTCAATAGGACAATATTTTTTACACTCATGTCCGCAGATGGTTGGCTTACATTTTTCTTTATGAATAATTGCTAGTTTCATGGTAAGTAGAAATATATAGAGATTTTAAAGTTAATTAATCAACACTTGGTTCCACATTCTGGGCAGAACTTTTCTCCACCTTCTAGTGCCCAATTGCATTCTGGACATCTCTTGATTTCTTTCTTCTCTTCAATAATTGCCTCATAGTCGTTTCGTCCAGATAAAATTTTCCCCATAATCTTACGAATTTTATCTTGATCATTACCTTTCTCTTGAAATCTTGTTAAGTCAAATCCATCCATATTCTAAATTAATTAGAAGCTTTTATAAAATTAACTTATCTCGAAAACAAATGGTGCAAAAATGTATATTATGTAAGGAAGATATTGAAACTACTTTTCTTGAAAAGTTATGTGGGACTGTCGTTAAGGTCGGTGAAGGGGAGAGTTCAAAAAAGCATTACGTTTGTTCGGTATGTCAAAAAGAGCATGGGGAAAATTTAAAAGAAAAGATTTCTAAGTTGTAATTAAGTCTCTGTAGCTCAGTTGATAACTTCGGATTAAAAATCCTCGTTGACATCGGTCTCACTTCGTTCGCTGCGTTGTCAGAGTATTTGATTCTATAATTAAATTAATAAAGTCTTTTTGAGTTTTCTCTATGTGCCTCTGTAGCTCAGTTGATAGAGCGTTTGATTCGTAATCAAAAGGTCGTCGGTTTGATCCCGGCCAGAGGCTTTATCTAGTTTTATTGACATTGATTTTAGGACAACTTTTCTCAACAGGGCATTTTGAACACCAAGGGGAGATTGGTTGGCAGATTTTTTTCCCAAATAAAACGAAGACACCATTAAACTTGTTCCAGTATTTTTTTGGTAAAATTTTTTCTAATTCCTTTTTAGTTTGTTCTGGTGTTTTTGTTTTTATCCATCCTAATCTATTCGGAATTCTATGGCAGTGAGTATCTATTGGAAGAACATCTTTGCCATAAGCAAATGCTAGAACAATATTCGCTGTTTTTGGACCAATACCTTTTATAGACAATAGTTTTTCTTTATCGTTTGGAACTTTTGAGCTAAATTCTTTAATTAGGGTTTTGGAGACATGTTTCAATATTCTTGCTTTCTTTTTGTAATGTCCTGAGGAGAAAATTAATTTTTCTAATTCTGGAATTGGTAGTTTTGAGATTTGTCCTGGAGTATCTGCAACCTTAAAGAGTTTCTTAGATACTTTTTCAGTGTTCTCATCTCTTGCCCTTAATGAAAGCAAACATGCAATTAGAATTTTAAAAGCGTCAGACTTACCCCTCATACGATTTAGGGTGGTTAAACTGTTCTGGTCAAAATGTTTTTCAAGAATATTCATGGTTTGTGAGATGTTTTTTTCCATGGGTTGAATGTGATGGATTTTTGTTATAATTTACTATTTCTTCTATGAATTAAAATTAAATGATATTAAATTCAATCTGTTTTGTATCGTAGATCTTATTATCTTTTTTGATCTCAAAATTATACTTCACGTTACATTGGGGCGCATCTTCAGGGAATGAAAAATAAACAGTCATATGATCGACCCATCCTTTTGGAATCTTTCCCCAACTCGTCCAACCTCTCTCAATCCAAGATTGTCCAATATTAACACTTACACCACAATTGTCTTTGATAGAATCGTCTACAGTCCATTCATACTCAAAATTATTTTCTCCCGAAGGATTCGGATTGTTTAAGGCAAATGCAACTCCAAATTTATCCCCTCTTGAGACGTTTATGTATCTCGTGGGGGGAAGATAAAATGCGGTTTTTCTGTTTCTAATCATGGAAGTAAGAATATTTTTAACATTCTCGTCGACAAAATCATAATTATATTTATTCCAATCAATAACTTCATTAGTTGGAACTTCTATTGGAGTTTCTTTTTCTACAGGTATTACCTCTGGAATAATATCAATATCCTCTTCTAAAACTTCATCTTTATTCGACTTTCCTATTATGATATAAGAAGATAATAAAATAACAATTACTAGAATTACAAACCCAATAAACAATCTTTTCTTTTTCATATATTCAGAAAATGGAACTTCTATTTAAATGTTAGTTTTATTCGCCTCCGTACTTGCGTGTGTTCTAATGTGGGGAGGAGGATTCTACTCATAATTTGCATCTCGAACAAAACTTAAAATTTAGTTGTTCTCGAAGCGAATTATTCGCCCCCGTACTTTACGGGTCTTCGAATGTGGGGAGGAGGATTCGAACCCCCGTA
>JAGLLG010000036.1 GCA_023140635.1 Candidatus Pacearchaeota archaeon
AATTAAGGATTGTTGCCCAAGCCCTTCTCCTTCCCCCGCTCCCCGCAAAACAAAATTTTAGTCGCAGGTGTCCATTTCCGATGGACGGCGACGTCAAGAAATTTTATTTTGCATTAAATACGATATTTCAAATTTCATTTTTCACGCAAAGTTTTTGTGCAGCAAAAACCAAATGAAAAATGAATTTTAAATCATCGCAAAATAAGGAGGCTACTTGTAGGGAACCTTAGGTTCCGTCAATCGACCATCTCAATCTTTATCTTAACAGTCCTCGGAATATTAATCCTCATAACATTATGAAGAATTCTATCATTAGAGGGTAAATCAATAATTCTCTTATGAATCCTCATCTCGAATCTATCAAAAGTTGCAGTTCCATCTCCACAAGGAGATTTCCGAGTGGTCACTTTCAATCGCTTTGTTGGCAATGGAATCGGCCCACTTATTGGAACCCCTGCACCACTAGCAATCGTCTTGATCCTATCGATAACTTCATTCAATTTACCAATTTCTACACTTTGCAATTTGATTCGTACTTTTGACATAAGACACAAACAAAAATTACACTTTTAAACCTTGCTGTCTTCAAATCCTCATGAAACTCAAACACCTCTTTCTCATAGTTTTATTCATCTCTTCTTGCATTTTCTACTACCAATTAACTGAAGAAACAGTCAGAACCTCCAACACAATAGTAGCAAGAGTTATTGATGGAGATACACTAGAACTAACCAACGGACAAAAAATCAGACTCAAAGGAATTAACACACCTGAAAAATCAATGCCATTCAACCAAGAAGCAACAGAATTCGTCAGACAATTAGTTGAAGATAAATCAATCACAATAGAGAGTCATGGCATAGACAAATACGGAAGAACCTTAGCATACATATTCATCGACGGCAAAAACATAAACAAAAAAATTCTCGAAGAAGGTTTAGCTACACTATACTATTATGAAAAAGACAAACACTACGACGAACTAAAACAAGCCGAAGAATTCGCAAGACTAAACCAAAAAGGTCTCTGGGAAAAATCACCAAACGCGAACTGCCTCGAACTCATCGAACTAAAATACAAAGAACAGCCAACACGATGCTCCAACGACGAACTTTTAATTTTAGAAAACTTTTGCGAAAAAATGCAAGTAACAATAAAGGACGATGCAACCCACATCTACAAAGAAACACTACCTAAGGGAACCTTTACAAAGAAATTCTCATGCATCTGGAACGACGCTGGAGATTCGCTCTACATCGCCGATGAAAAAGGTTTATTAATCTTCTACCGCTATTAATTCAATGTTAACAGAAATTATTCTTGCAATCGTTCAAGCAGCAACAGAATTTCTTCCAGTGTCATCCTCAGGCCATCTATCACTAGTCTCAAACTTAATCTCCAAGCCAAATTTATTTTTCTTTACAACATTACATCTAGCCTCTTTAATTGCAGTTCTAATTTTTACTCGAAAAGAAATTTTCTCTTTATTAAAATTCGATAAAAAATCAAAACCCCTCTGGACATTCTTAATAATTGCAACAGCTCCAGCGGCTATATTTGGTTTCCTCTTCCACGAAATAATAGAAAAAATGTTTTCCTCATACCTCTTTCTAGGAATAGCCTTCATATTTACAGGTATAATTCTTCTTCTAACCAAATTTACAAAAGTAACTTCTAAATTCAATACAAAAAATGCGTTAGTTATCGGACTGTTCCAAGTACTAGCACTCTTCCCAGGAATTTCTCGTAGTGGAATGACAATATCTTCAGGAATGTTCCTCGGTCTTAATCGCGAAAAGGCTGCAAGATTTTCCTTTCTTTTATTAATCCCTTTAGTCCTAGCAGCATTTATTTTTAAACTCGGAACAGCGTATATTTCTGTCTCACTTGTAGTCGCCTTCTTTATTTGCTTATTTACAAGTTTATTATTCTTAAATCTTCTAACAAAAATGATCAAAGACAACAAATTTTGGCTCTTCGGATTTTATTGTCTAGCAATAGGGATAATTACACTATTAATTTATTTTAGAACTTAATTCTTTCGAATCAAATAAACCTCGTCGCCACGCCTCACAACAACACCAAAATCAACACCAACCTCTTGCCCCTTCCTCGTCGCCTTAACATTCTCGCCCTTAAACTCTATACTTTTCACAACGACCCTTTGGATAGGCGCATCTTTCGAAATCAAATAAACATCGTCACCAACCTTTAAACGACCTGCAAGCATCTCAACCGACGCTGCTCCCGCCTTAGACCAATACCTCCCAACACTCCCAACA
>JAGLLG010000037.1 GCA_023140635.1 Candidatus Pacearchaeota archaeon
TTATCATAAGATCCATTAACAATATACCTGAGAACTAAATTCAACCTTCTCCTAGGAGAAACATCAACAGTTTGAGGATACCTCGCACCACCATACTCAATCGTAGTCACCGTATCCCTCGGAGCCCCATTCTCAATAGCCTTAACTAAAATCTTCAAAGGATTCTCTCCAGTTTTCTTTTCGATTATTTTAAACGCATCAATCACAATCTTAGTACACTGTGGTTGCTTCCCTGTAATCCTTCCAGTAATAATTTTATGTTTCTTCCCTCGAGAACCAGGAACTTGTAATAGATTTATCAATCTCTCGACAACATTAACCTTTTCCCTAGCTGGATCCCACTTAATTCTACCATGCGACTTCAACATCAATTTTGCATTAAGATTAATAACTTTCTTCAAACCAGGATCCTCAACCCTAACTTCAGAACTATCAAATAAACCAAAAACTTTCATTTCCATTTTACTTCAAAATCTCCACCAATTTAGATACTGCCACATCCCTCTTAGATTTATCAGGATTGATAATTCTTAAAGAACTTCTAGGCTTGATAGAACTCGATTCAGGAGGAAGATTACGACGAGAAATCATAGTACAATCATTCAGATGAATTATTATTGGTGTGGTTGTACCTCCACAAATTATAGTATTCTTAATATCTTTCCTAAATTGAAACTGTGAATCATAAAAATCTTCCTTTAAAAAAATATATTCAGTATAATCCTTTTCATCCACCTTTGAAACATATCCAAACCTTCCAAGTTTCCCTTCGATATAATCTCCTGTTCCAATACTGCCTCCCATCATCTCCGCCCCTTCTGAATCTTACCACACCAAAGTCTAGCCAGCGATTGATCATTTACTTTAATAACTTGAAATCTCACACCAGACAAATCTCCCTTCGTCCGTCCTTGTTTTCCACCGATTCTCTCAATAACAACCTCATCATGTTCATCAACAAACTTCTGCGCTAAGTTCCCTGGGATAAAGGCAGTAACTTCTTTTCCATTTTTAATCAACTGAACCCTGCAACATTTCCTCATTGCAGAATTAGGTTGCTTCGCTTCTTTCTGGATCTTTTTAATAACAATACCCTTAGCTTGTGATGCTCGTCCAATCGGATCAAACTTCAAGCTAATCCCAAGTCGCTTCTTCTTATTAGGCAACTTGTTATCTCGAAATTTCTTTCGTGCATTCTTTAATTTTAGTCCATTCATTAATCCCATCGTATAAATTAAGTGAAAAATTGCTTTATAAAGTTTTCCGGAGAAATTGGCTTCGTGTATAAGACCTAAAAAATTATCTACATTTCCTAAACAACCCTCCTCTCAGTTGCCCAAGCCCGCAAATAAATTTTTTAGTCGCAGGTGTCCATTTCCGGTGGACGGCGATGTTAAGAAAAATTTATTTGCATTAAATCGTGAACGAAGTTCACCAATCTGAAGAAGGTCACAGCGAAGGAAACCTAGGTTTCGCGCTTACACAATTCGCAGTTTAGTAATTTTAAAAAAGTTTTTCAAAACTTCAGACAACTCTTTCTCTCTCTGACGACCCCTTCCAATCAAGGCTGCTTTATTCTGACGACCTGCATTAATTACAATAGAATTTTCTCTTACTTCAATTTTGTTGAATTCTACAGGACTGACAACAGCTTCGACAAATTTTCCAATTTCTTCATTAGAAAAGGTATCGACTCCAGGCATAGCAACAACCCGGATCTTCTTCCCCAGAATACTATTAAGTTTCTTAACATTTACAGCACCCTTTCCAATTGCTATTGAAACCTGAGCCTTAGGCACTCCAAAAACTATTTGATTATTATAAACAAAACATTTCGTCGTAGGAACCCTTGTTATTCTAGCAAATAAATTAATATACCTCATTAACTGCATATCAATAGTTCCAGCCATCTTATTTTTTTATATTTGCAGAAAGTGCCTTCTTAGACGCAATAGAAAAAACTTCACACTCGAAATCGAGATTTAGTTCCTTGGCTATATCTGCTTTAGATTTTAAAACAACAAACTCGATCTTAGCGACATCCAGCTTTTCAACAGTTTCATCTCGAGCATCTTTCGTGATAAAAACACTAGATAGATTCTTTGCATGCTTCAAAGCTTGTCGAATTCCAAAATAAACATTGCCTTGTTCAATAGCAACCTTAAGCTCCTTTACGGACATTCTTGCCTCCCGATTCAGATTTCTTAGATTTCTCTCGTTCCGCCAATGACCCTGTAATCTTAACTAACAATCCTGGAAGACCTGTTCCAACAGGGACTGGTTGATTCAAAATAATATTCTCAATTACCGACGCTAACTTATCCCTCTTACCCGTTTTAGTTGCCTGGACAAATTGAGGAACTGGAGTCTCAAAAGACGCCCTTGCTAAAATAGAATTCTTATCCGAAATAATTCCCATTCGAGTAATACCCTTAACAACACCTGACGCTGTCATCGTGTCCGCAACAAGCATTGCATGTTTCCCATCAATCGCAAGACCTTGAGAAGTAATAACTTTCCGAATCTCATTAATTATCGCCTGTCGTGCAGCTTCAATACCTAAAATATTTGAAACTTCATGAATATCATTAGTAATAACCTTGTCACCATTGACACCTTTAAACTTTAAGATTTCCTTCAAATTTGAACCTGCAGTCAAGATAACATAATCTCTTTCCCGCTTAACAACTAAAACCTGTGAGATATTCTTGACACCAGTCAATATAACTTCTTTAATTTTTTCTTTAATCTTATAGATAGTTTTGAAATCCTCCTTCGCCATATCAAGTACAAAACCATCTGATGATTTTTTTGCACTAAAACCTTTTTCATCCAAAACCTTAATAGCATTATCAAGACTAATATGTGCTGCTTTCAATCCCTTAGCATCAACACCGACCTTAATCTTCTTTGAACCAAAATCAATAGCGATATCAGAAAGAATCTCTTTCAATTTAACTTCTTTAATTTTTTCAGCAATTACCTTTGCATCCTTTTCATTATTATGTTCCTTATCCAAATAAATTTCCATCGAAGGAGTTTTAGGTAATTTTCTCGCATCCAAAATTTCAATAAGTCTTGGAAGACCTTGAGTAACCTGCATTTCAGCCACACCAGCCGCATGGAATACATTAAGAACCATCTGTGTCGAAGCTTCTCCGAAAGATTGAGCAGTTACAACACCAATTGCCTCACCGGAAGCAATCTTGCCATTCTTATGCTTAGCAGAGATATCCACACCATCAAGACCATAAACATACTGAACAATATTATTCGAAGCGTCTCTCACAGTCCCGTCGTAAGCTATAACCAAATCTTGTAAAGCATTCGCCAACCTTCGGAACAAATAACCAGATTTAGGTGTCCTAAGCGCAACATCCATTAAACCGTCTCGTCCAGTCATAGCACCAAAAAATAATTCGTCAGGTTCGAAACCTTTCATCAAAGAACTATAAATAAAACCATGCGATCTTGGAGATAAATCATCTCTTTTAAAAAACGGTAAAGTCCTTCTAGTATAACCAAAATCAATTCTACGTCCATGAAGTACTTGCTGTCCGACTGAACAAGCAATCTGAGTAATATTTAACAGACTTCCTCCAGCTCCAGAACTAATCATTTTGTTTGCCAAATTAGACTTAGGAAAACCTTCCTTGACTGCATCACCAATCTCAGTTCTTGTTTCATTCAAGGCATGCAAAATTTTAGTCTCTCTAGTTTCTTCAGCAGTCTTCCCGGGTAAACGCTCAAGACTTTTATCATAATAGCTCTCGATAATTTTTTGGGTTTTAATCTCAGCAGCTTCGATAATTTTTTGAGTCTTCTTCTTCACATCTTCAGAAACATTGAGATCATCTGCAGAAAGAGTAAACCCTGTTCTCGATAAGAAATTTGCCCCTAGCGAAAAAACTCTTCTCAAAAGTTCAATAGTTTCTTCTCGACCAAACTTTTTATCGGCAATCCTCAGAACATCACCACTACCACTCTTGAATCCTCGAGGATCTATATTCTTATTTGCAATTTCTTTAGAAACAAGTTTAGCAAAAACATCCTTTCCAGAATTATTCTTATTTAGATTCCCTACATCAATATTATTTTCATACAACAACTGAGCCGCGTCCTCTTTATTCAACTCAGATTCTCCAAGAATAAAATTACCACTAACAGCATCTTTAACACAACCAATAAAATTCATATTATTCTTAGGTGAGAATAAATTAGCATTAACATTCAATAAAATCTTTGCTTCAGCCCTTGCTTCTTCAGTTTGCGGAGCATGAATATTCATCTCATCACCATCAAAGTCGGCACCATAAGGAGCACAAACTGCTGGATGAATTCTAAATGTTTTTCCAGGAAGAACTTTCACAAAATGAGCCATAAGCGAGGCTCTATGTAATGAAGGATGTCGATTGAATAAAACCACATCACCATCAACAAGATGTCGTTCAACAGTATAACCTGGCTCAATTTCTTTCTGCAAATCTTCTCTCAAATCCTCAGTAATCCTTTTTCTCTTCTCATCAGGTCGAATAATATAATTAGCTCCAGGATAATTTTTAGCCGCAACTAATTTTCTCATACGATCAATATTTATAGATGTAACCTTCTCAGCGACGGTCAAAACATTAGCAACACTTAAAGGAACACCAATTTCATTCAATTTCAAATTAGGATCTGGAGAAATTACAGTTCTCGCAGAATAATTAACTCTCTTCCCCGCTAAATTCTTCCTAATCCGACCTTCCTTACCTTTAATTCTCTCCGTGATAGTTTTCAATGGTTGACCACTTCGATGCCTTGCCGGAGGAATCTTCGCAATAGAATTATCAAAAAACGTAGTAATATGATATTGCAACAAATCCCAAAGGTCCTCAATAATAACTTCAGGAGCACCAGCATTCAAATTCTCCCAAAGTCTCTGATTAGATCTAATAATATCAGACAATTTATGAGTCAAATCATCCTCCGACCTCTCACCTGTCTGTAATGTAATTGAAGGACGCACAGCGACGGAAGGAACAAGTAACAGAGTCAATATAGCCCATTCAGGCCTCAAGGTAGCAGCATTAATTCCCAAAACCTTCAAATCCTCATCAGGAACATTAACTAATCTCTCACGGATCTCTGAAGGAAATAATCTCCTTCGTCCACTCCTAAAAGTACACGGTTTCTCGAGCTTAACTCTTTCTTGGATAATATTACAGTGAGGACATTTCTTTCCATCCTTTGCTTTTTTGATTCTATCAATTAATTCCTTATTCAAATCCTTCTCATCTTTAATCAAAACCTTTCCACAAGCCTCACAAGTCGATCTCAAAACTAAATCAATAATAGGTAAATACTTAATGTGAACAATCGGCCGAGCCAACTCAATCACCCCAGGATGACCAAGACATTCTTTCAATCGTCCACCGCAAGTCCGACATCTAACACCTGGATCGATAGCTCCAAGCCTCAAATCCATTAAACCACCGTCGACAGGATAACCATCAACATCATAAAGTTCAGGAGTTACAATTTTCGCAACAGACAATTTCTTAATCTCTTCAGGACTAAGTAAATAAAAGTTCATTCCACTAACTTGTTTTTTTACTGGCCTAGTCATTTTACTCGTATTTATTCTTCAAATGAAATTTAGTTAATATATGTAATCCTTGCAACTCTTCAATCAACAACTTAAAAGCATACGAAACCTCAACAGGTTCAATCTGATTCGAATGACACAAGCTACAAACTTTTTTATTATGAATTCTATCATCAATAACAAGACTTCCACACTTTGAACAAATATGAATAAGAACCTTATCAGAATCATAACGCTCCTTCAACAAAAGAGATGCTCCATGTCCAACAAGAGCTTCCTGTTCCATTTCACCAAGTCTTAAAGCTCCTCCACGAGATCTACCCTCGATTGGCTGTCTCGTCAATAAAGCAATCTTACCCGAAGCTCGAGCATGTAATCTATCTGCAACCATATATTTTAACTTCAAATAAAACATATTACCAATAAAAATCTTAACAGGCATTCTCTGTCCATTAATCCCATTATACATAATTTCCTTACCACTCTCTCTAAACCCTAACTTCTTCAAATTATTTTCTAAACTATCGATAGTCTCACCAGTAAACGCCGAAGCGTCGACAATTTTCCCAGAAAGAGCTGCGACCTTCCCACCAAGAATATCCATCAAAAAACTTACAGTCATACGAGAAGGAATACCGTGAGGGTTGAACATAATATCTGGTCGGATACCATTAACAGTAAAAGGAATATCTGCCTCGGGAGCAACCATACCGACGATACCTTTCTGACTATGAGGATTTGAAAACTTATCTCCAATCTCAGGAATCCTTAATTCTCGAGTTCTAACTTGAACAATCTTATTACCTTCTTTATCCTGAATAATAAAAACAGCGTCTACAACTCCTGTTTCTTCTTGACGAATCGCAGAGGAAACTTCCTTTTTTGTTTGAATTGAAATCTCACGAGCCTCACTCAAGAATTTAGGTGGACTAATTTTCCCAATAACAACTTCTCCAGAAACCATCTCAGCCTCAGGATAAACAACACCATCATCTTCTAAAAACCTATAACTTTCCTCAGTCCTATAACCTGAAACATCCTTATCTGGAATAACAATTTCATCTTTAAGACCTCCTGCATAATTCAACTCTACAGAAACATATGGCCTAAATCTTGAACTTCGAGCAAAACCTCTATCAACCGAACCCTGATTCAAAACCGTAGCATCCTCAATATTATAACCTTCATAAGGCAAAATTCCAAGAATTACGTTCTGTCCTACAGGATGAACATCAAGAGTATCATAAATAAATGTTCTAACTAAAGGTTTTTGAGGATAATGTAAAAGTGAAACATCAGTATCAATTCTCACTGGGAAATTCCCCGCATAGATACCAAGACCTTGACGGTAAGCTCTCGAACCACCCTTAACCATACGCGCAGGAGGACTATGATTACCAAATGGAATTAATGCAACACTAACACCTAAAAGATCAACAGGATCAATTTCAAGATGAGTATGCTCCTCAGTCAGATCACTTTCATTAAGTGCAACATAACAATCATCCTCTTCAGCAGCATCGAGATATTCTAAAATTCTTTCCTTAAACAAACCTTCCCAAGTTAAATTTCCACTCCGGACTAATTCTAAATGTTCGGCCTTCAACTTCGCAACACCATTCTCCACTATAATCAATGGACGGATAACTCTCCCAATCTCAGAACTTATAAAAACAGTATTCAAAAATTTATCAAACCTTACCGACGTCTCAATAGGTAACTTACCTTCTCGACGAGCATTCTTAACATTACTAACAAACGCTTTCACCTCCTGAGTAACTCCAATAAATCTCCCATTATAGAAAATATCAATATCACCCTCATCATCTCCATTCGCAAATCCTTTCAAAATGTCTAAAATTTCCTTAGGATTCATAAAAGTTCTAGTAGAAATCCTCGCAAGTAAAGCTAAGTTCTTCCTCAAACCAATCTCAGTTCCTTCAGGAGTTTCAATAGGACAGAATCTACCATAATGTGTTGGATGAACTGTTCGTGCAGCCAAATTCTCTTGCTCACTCGGAAGAGTCGAGGTAACTCTTTTCAACTGAGCCATAATCGCAAATGAATTATTCTTATCCATATTTTGAGTTACACCATTTCTCTCACCGATCCACGAGCCTGTCGCAATAGCGCTTTCTATTCGATGTGTAAACAAAGTAGACTTAGCAATTGTCTTAATAGAGAAAAACTTACGTCTCTTCACAGTCTTTTGTAATGTATGTTGAACTTCTCGAAGAAGAATATTCATATTTACTCTAAATAAATCCGACAACAAATCACCAGAAAGTCTAACCCTCTTATTAGCATAATGATCTTTATCCGTCATTGAATCTTTCGGATTCTCTTTTGTTGCATAAAATTGTTTAATAAACTTACAAAGAGTTTTAGCTTTCTCAAGTCGAGTTTCCTTGCTAAGTCCAATATGTGGCAAGAAATAAGAATCTATTCTTTGTTTAACTCTATCAAGTATTTCTTTGTTAGTCCCTTGCAATGAACTCTTCTCGGCAATCCACATCAAAGCATCATTAACATTCGCAACATTCGCAAACTCATAAAAATTAACAATCAAACCATCTGTCTGTTTACCGACGAGCTTAGCAATATCAGCATCACTAGTAAGACCAAGCGCCTTCAACAAAACCATCGCAGGAATATCCCTAAATCTCGAAAAAGAAATTTCCAAAATCCCTTCAGGACTCTCAACTAATGAAATTGGAATCTTATAAGCATCCTTCTGAGAAAACAAACGTAACATCAATCTTTTCTTGGTCTTCTGCCACTCAATAAAAGTCTGATTCGACGCCAAATCCTCAGCCATAACCATAATCCTCTCATTACCGTTAATCAAAAAATAACCACCCGTATCTTTCGGATCAATATAATTCTTAACCAGATCTTCCTCACTCATTCCATTAAGATTACAGGATCCACTTTTAATCATAACAGGAATCCGTCCAAGTTCTACCTCTTCAGTCTCAATCTGCCCCGCATAATTAATTGTCATCCCCATCCAAACAGGAGCTGAATAAGTAAATTTTCTCAACCTAGCCTCAGAAGGAGTCACTAGCTTTGAAGAACCATCAGACTCAACTAGGTTAGGTTTACCCACAGTAATTTTTCCTAATTTGATCTCAAAATCCTCATTAGGCAATGAATCGGAAAGCTCAGTCACAATCTCTTGCATCCGAATTTCAATAAAATCATTAAAAGACTGGATATTTGACTCAACTAGCGAATGATTTTTTAAAAATTCTTTAACTAAAATATGATTATCCGCCATGACCATCTTAAATAACCACCCGGAAATATACTTCAGCAATATCACCCTTTCGCTCAATCTTCACGACATCACCAGTATTGCACCCTTCAGGAAGCGCCGGATCCTTTTTAGAAATCTTAGGTAACTGTACCAAAGCAATATTATACTGCGCCAGAACTCTATCAGCTTCGTCGGAATTCATTTTTGTGTGCTTTGGTTGGAGGTCGTGCATTTCTACGTTTAGAGTATAAATTTTTAGATAAGAAAAATATCAAAAATAGCTTTAAAAATCTTTTGCTTTTGCTATTTCAGAGTGGTTCGTGGGAAAATTAAGGAATTATAACTCGTTTTTTATCTGAGAATAAATTTCATTTTTACAATCCTTATGTTGAAGATATTCTCCGACATCAGAACCAATTAAAATTTCCGAAGAAATCTTGTTTAAACTAGGAAACACAGATTCAAGATTTGGGAAGTTACAAAAATGAGGTAAATTATCGATGCTTCTACGAATTTTCCCTTGATTTTTTTCAATCTTCAGATTACTTA
>JAGLLG010000038.1 GCA_023140635.1 Candidatus Pacearchaeota archaeon
ATGTAATCGGAGCTTTATTTGGACAGACAGAAGGTCTACTTGGCTCTGATATGGAATTGAGAGAACTCCAGAAAGAAGGTAAAATAGGCCGAATTGAAGTCGACCTAAATACTGAAAACGGAAAAACAGTGGGAGAGATAACAATTCCATCAGCTTTAGATAAAACAGAGACTACAATCATCGCTGCAGCCTTAGAGACTATTGATAAAATCGGTCCAACAGATGCTAAAATAACAATTCAGGACATTTCAGATGTTCGAGGATCAAAGCGAGATTATATCATGGAACGAGCAAAAGCCTTACTAGCTGGAATTAAGAATGATAGCATGGATTCAACAGAGATGGAAACAGAACTGAGAGAATCAACAAGAACTTCAAAAGTCACAGAATATGGTGAAGAAGGTTTAGCAGCAGGTCCAAATATCGAAACCGATTCAGAACTTATAGTAGTTGAAGGACGAGCAGATGTTGTTAACATGCTAAAACACGGAATTAAGAACGTTATTGGTATGCAAGGAACACGTTTTCCAAAAACCATCACAAAACTTGGTGAAGAAAAAGAACTAACTCTTTTCGTAGACGGTGATAGAGGTGGAAAACTAATCGCTCAAAATGTTTGCGATAACGCTAAGGTAGTTTATATCGCACAAGCACCAGATGGAAAGGAAGTTGAAGAGCTTGCTGGAAAAGAATTATTACAAGCACTCAGAAAAAAAGTTGTAGCAAAAGACTTTTTCAAAAAGTTTGATAGAAAACCTGGAAGGTCTTATGAAGAAAAACCTAGATCTGAGGAACCTGTCCAGAGTATTGAACGAAGAAGTTTAAACAACGACGATATCTCAAAATTACGTGAACTTGCTTCAGAAATCAAAGGAAGTAATGTACTTGTTCTGAATGAAGAATTGGAAATGATAAAAAACGTTCCAGCCTCTAGGCTAAATTCCATTGATGCAAAAGACGCTTTTGTGCTGATGGTTTCTAACGCAACAGGCTCAGTGATTCAGGCCGCAGAAAGACTTCAATCGAAAGCAGTTGCAGCTAAAACATTTAGCAAAATTCCAAAAACCGACATTAAGTTAGTTTCGTTGTAATCACTTATTATTATATCCCCTCATCGAGGGGATTTTCTTTTTTTAACAAGTTTCATAACTTTTATATACCTCTTCTTACTTACTCAAACATGATAAAGAAGGTGGTTAAAAATAAAGGGTATTCTAATCAGGAACTCATAAAAAAGAATATTAAAGATAAAAAGAATCTCGACAAAAGAAAATTAATTATTCTAGCAGTATTAATAATCACTATAGGAATTATTTGGAGAATTTTCTTCAGTTACACAATTTGCGATACTTGGAATTGTTTTAATTCTCATCTAGAAGATTGCGATAGAGCAACATTCATAGGTGAAAGCAACGGAATAGTCTTTGAGTATATTATTCGTGGAGACTCCGAAGATCATTGTACAGTAAATATCGAATTATTGCAAGGAAAATTAAATGATCAAGATTCGATAAAGCTAGAAAACCAAGAAATGATCTGTAAATTACCTAAAGGTGTGGTAATAATCCCCGAAAGCGACATAGGAAACTGCCACGGATTACTAAAAGAAGGATTACAAGATTTAATAATTGAGAAACTATATACCTATTTGGTTCAAAACCTAGGAAGAATTAACTTAGAGGTTTTAGACATCCCCGACGTAAACTAAGAACATCTAGTTTCTATTAGAAATATTTAAATCATTCAATTTCCATTACAATCTATGTCAACTATTAAATTTGGTCCTTCAGGGCTAGGCTCTGTTAATGAAGCTATTTCGAATCTAGAAAAACTTCATAGTCTTAGACTAACAGCTTGTGAGATTGCATTCACTTATGGACCTTACATCAAGGACAAAGAAGACGCTTTAAAAATTGGTGCCGCCGCAAAAAAACTTGGAATTTATTTATCAATTCATGCACCATATTATGTCAACCTAAATTCAAAAGAAATTGAAAAAATTGAAGCATCAAAGAAGAGAATTCTAAAATGTTGTGAAATGGGACACTGGCTCGATGCTAAACGAGTTGTATTCCATCCAGGTTTTTATTCCGACATGAAATCTGAAGAAGCATCAATAAAAATCAAAGAAGGCATCATTGAAATGATGATTACTATAAAAAAGAACAAATGGGATATAGAACTTTGTCCAGAGATAATGGGAAAAGTTAATGTCTTCGGATCGATTGATGAGATTGCAGGTTTAGTTGAGGAAACAGGTTGCGGGTTTTGTATAGATTTCGCACACGTTCTAGCAAGATACGACGAACACAAATTCGAAGAAATCAAAAAAGCATTCCCTCAAAAAAAATGGCACGCCCATTTCTCTGGAATTGAATACAATGAAAAGGGGGAGAGAAATCACAAACTAACCGAAGTTAAAGAATGGAAGACTTTATTAAAATTTTTAAAAGGACTCGATAAAGAGATTGTTATAATCTGTGAAAGTCCCGATCCTGTTGGTGATAGTATTGTTGGAAAAAGTTTAGCTAAGTAATTGAATATAACCTAATGGAAGATTTAAAAATCTTAAAATAATAGATAGAGAATGGGGGTAAGAAATGTCTAAACCCACAGATAATCCATAAAAAATCTCGAAATTAATCGAGCTTTAAACCGACACTTTATCTTTAATTCGAGCACGTTT
>JAGLLG010000039.1 GCA_023140635.1 Candidatus Pacearchaeota archaeon
GTTTATGGATAATATATTTGCAAGTTCTTTTTTTACAGAGATGCTTTTGCCTTTTTTGTTAGTGTTCGTTGTGGTGTTTGCGATTTTGCAGAAGTCGAAGGTTCTTGGAGATGGAAAGGCACAAGTTGATTCCTTAGTTGCGATGGTTATCGGTTTGATTTTAATTGGTGTTGAACAGCCTCGGGAAATTATTGTTAATTTGATGCCTTGGATGGCTGTAGGTGTTGCGGTTATTTTGGTATTTCTTATTTTATATGGATTTGTTGCGGGGGATTTAACGAGTGCTCCGAAGTGGATGAAGGCTACGTTTGGAACTTTGGCGGGGTTGTTTACTCTAGGTGTTGTGTTGCATGTTACAGGGTTGGGGAATGTAATTATGAGTTGGTTTTCTAGTTCGGGTAGTGGAGATATTTGGATGAATGTTCTTATTGTTCTGTTGGTTATCGGAGCGATGGTTGTTGCGGTTGTTAGTGGGAAGAAAAAGAAGGAAGGGGAATAGGAGAGATTCTTTCAAAAGGTCGCTTCGCTCTCAATTGAAAATCAAAGATTTTCAAAAGATATATAAACGAGATTTTTCTTAGTTGGTTATGATTACGGGGATGGTTACGACGATTACGGATGTTTTGAATATTTGGAATGATTTGGGCGTGTTCTCGTATATGATTCCGTTTTTGTTGTTGTTCGCTGTTGTGTTCGCTATTCTTGAGAAGTCGGAAGTTCTTGGAACGAATAAGTCTATTATGTCTATCGTTGCGGCGTCGATAGGTTTGCTTGCTTTGCAGTTTGATTTTGTTTCGGAGTTTTTCGCAGTTATCTTTCCTCGATTTGGTGTGGGGATTTCGATTTTTTTAGTGTTAATAATTATGATTGGATTCTTTTTTCCAAAGGCTAAATGGGATGAGGGGAAAAGCCAGTGGATTGGATGGGTTGTGGGAATTGGTGTTGTTCTTTGGGCTATTAGTGACTGGGATCGGTGGAGCAGTTATTCTGGATTTGGAGGGTGGTTTAATGAGTACTTTTGGTCGTTGATAGTTTTGGGTGTTTTGATTGGGGTGATAGTCTGGCTATCTAACCCCAGTCCAAATAGACCTACCGAAACTACTGCTCCGAGGACGACTGTTTAAGATGGTAGCAGAAGCATCGGTTTCGGCGGTTGGATATTTTATGCCAATATTTGCGTTCTTGTTAGTTTTTATTGTGGTGTATGCACTTTTAGTTAAGTCGAAGGTTCTCGGAGATAATCAGGCAGTCATGCTTTTTATTTCGTTTATCTTGTCGAGTTTTTTTATTGTTCAGACTTCTTTGGTTGAGTTTGTGAAGTTTACTTCTGCGTGGTTTGTCGTGGGGATTGTTGCAGTTTTCTTTTTGATAGCGTTGCTGGGGTTCTTGCCGGGGAAGACGCCGTTTGAGTTTTTGAGTAAGGGGAATTGGTTTTCGTGGGTGGTTTTTGGAATCTTAGCGATATTTTTCATAACTTCTTCGTCTTATATCTTTAATTGGATTATTAATTGGGGTCTTTTTAGGGATTGGTTTAGTAGTGAATGGTTTGGGATGGTTTTGCTTTTGTTTATTGCAGGTGTCGTTGCTTGGAAGATTGTTCCAATCGTTAAGAAATAATTAGGAATTAATTTTGTAATAACATTATTTAGCTAGTTTTTTTAGTTCTTTGTAGTTGTCTACTAAGGGATTCATTAGTTTTGAGACTGTTCCGTGGAGGTTATCAAGGTCCTTATGTATCATTGCGTTGCTTTCGCCAAACTCCCCAATTTTTCCTATGATTGCTTGTTGTAATTTGTCTATTGAATTTTCAATTCTTTTTAATCTGTCGTCGATGTCATCTACTTTATTCTGAATTGAGGTTTTGAAGGAGACTAAATCTCCTGTTTTCTTTTTGAATTCGTCGAGCTTTTCTATTGCTACTTGTTCTGCTATTTCGGATATTGTTTCTGTGTCAAGCGTGTTTTGGGGAGCATAGTAATCTTGTGGAGAATATGCTTGAGGTGTCTGGGTATAGTAGTCGTCTTGAGGTTGTTGCATATCTTGTCCTTGTGGAGGATAGATTTCAGGTGTCTGAGATTGTTGCATTTCTTGAACATTAGGTGCTTGAGCTATTTGCTCTGGTGAATCCATAGGTGTAGGTTGCATATCTTGTCCTTGTGGAGGATAGATCTCCGGTGCAGGTGCTTGAGCTATCTGTTCCGATGGAGAGACTGCGTTTTTAATTTTTAACTGATTTAGAGAATCGTTAATTTCCTGGGGATGTACACCTTCGTTTTGTAACTGTGTTGTGATTTGTGTTTCAGATAATCCTTGTTTTTGCATATCAATTACTCGATCTAATGTGGTCATAGGATTATACAAACTTAGGAGTATTTATTTGTTTCTTTTTTGGAAAGCTTGTCTTCGATTAATTCTTCAACATCTTTTTTCCTCATGAATTCGAGTGGCTGAAAATCTTTGAGCATTCTTTCAATAAGGATTATCTCATCTTTTTTTACAAATTTATTAAATTCAGAGAGAAGGCTGTTAGAAACTTTTTTTATCTTGCTTAAATTTTCTTTTATCTCTAGATTCTCTTTTTTTATTTCAGTTAGTTCGTTTTCTAGTTCTTGTCGTGAGGAGATCAAATTTCCTCCCAATAATAAGACTCGTTCTCTAATTAGTTTGTTTCTTTCGTCGAGATCTCTTAGTCTAGTATTAAAATCTGATAAAAGAAATTGGACTTGGTCAGTGTTTTCTTGTTGTTCTATCATCCCTGTTTACTAGTTTAGGAAGTTTATAATTGTTTAGGGTTTTGTTTTAGATGATGAAGGTTGTATAGTCTTTATTACCAATATCTTTTAATATCTGTTTTTGTTGAGTATAATTGGGTGAAGTAAAATGATAATTAAAATTTTTGAGAAAGGTGGTTTTTGCTATAAATAAAATGGGGAAAAATATTTTAAAATTATGCAATGACTTCGTCCTTGCTGATCAAAAACATGGAGGTTTTTGCTAATGATATTCAAAGATGACACGCCGTTGTATTCTTATGAGGTTGTTCGGGAGAGTGGGGAGAATGTAATGTATGTGAATTATCTTGGGGCTAATTTTGTTCCGTCGCTGATTGATTCGGCGAAGGTGATGGCACGGACAATTGATAATCTAAAGGAGGATTCTAATATTAGTAGGCTTGTTTTTGTTCAGCAAAGAAATTATTCTCATGATTTTTCTCAGGTGAGAATGTTGATTGAAGTGGCGAATCTTTTTGATTTTTTGACTAAACAAGAGAGAATTGTTTCTCCCGAAAAACTATCGCATCTAGGGATCTATTATTATAATGCTTATGCTTTATTGAATCATGTTGTTAATGAAGTTTTGAAGCAGGATCCTATGAAGGCTTATCGTGAGTTGAAGGCCACGCTTTTTGAGCAGAAGGCTTTGTTGGAAAGTAGCAAAGGTTCTATAGAATATGTTAGAATTCTTGAGAAGATGATTGGTTATTTTGATAATTTACTTTTGGTTCAAAAATTGAAATTGTCTTTTGATAGTTATACTGGAGGTGGGAGGGAGATTTATTCTGAGGTTTTTCGTGCAGATATTATGCCGAACTTTACTTTCACTAGGATGGTGGCGAGGATTCCGGATGATGGAGAAATTGTGAAGCAATATAGTATTGCAAAGGGGCATGATAAGAGTTTGGTCACGATTTTTCGTCGACCGAACAAGGCGAAGTTGGTTTATCATTTATCACCTCCAGAATATACTCTCGATGAAGATCATCATATGCTTTTGAATTTAGCGCGGAATGTTTTGATTGAGCATCGGCCTACAGGGGATGAGTTTAATGATCCTGAAAGAACGCGACAAGTTTTTTTTAATGTGGCGAGGGATTTACTTTCTGATCTAGCGAGTAACAAAAAGATTAAATTGAGTTATGCTGATTTGACTAAGCTGGCTAATATTTTAGTGAGACATACTATTGGTTTTGGGGTTCTTGAAGTTTTGTTGCAGGATGAAAATTTGCAAGATATTATGGTTAATGCACCTGTTTCATTATCGCCAATTTTTGTTAGACATAATGATTTTGATGAGTGTGTTACAAATTTAATTCCGTCGCAAGAGGATGCAGATTCTTGGGCTGCAAAATTTAGAATGACTTCTGGTCGGGCACTAGATGAGGCGAATCCTATCTTAGATACTAATTTGGAATTAAAAGATGTGAGTGCGAGAGTTGCGATTATTCAGCAGCCTTTGTCTGCAGGGGGTTTAGCTTATGCTTTGAGGAGGCATAGGGGTAATCCGTGGACGCTGCCATTGTTTATCAAAAATAAAATGATTGATAGTCTTGGTGCAGGGTTGTTGAGTTTTATGATTGATGGAGCAAGGACGATGTTGGTTGCAGGGACGCGATCGTCTGGAAAGACGTCTCTGCTGGGTTCGTTGCTTTTGGAGATTATGCCTAATCATCGTATAATTACTGTGGAGGATACTTTAGAACTTCCTGTCTCTGCTATGAGGAAGTTGGATTATGATATTTTGTCGTTGAAGGTTCGGTCTGCTTTAGCTGGTGAGTCAGCTGAGGTTTCGGCTGAGGAAGGGATTCGGGCGTCGCTGCGTTTAGGGGATTCTTCTTTGATTGTTGGGGAGATTCGTTCGGCTGAGGCAAAGGCTTTGTATGAGGCAATGAGGGTTGGTGCTTTGGCGAATGTCGTTGCTGGGACGATTCATGGAGGTTCTCCGTATTCGGTTTTTGATAGGGTTGTTAATGATTTAGGAGTTCCTGTCACTTCTTTTAAGGCGACAGATTTGGTTGTTGTTGCGAATCCAATTAAGTCTGCGGATGGTCTTCATTCCTGGAGAAGAATTTTGCAGATTACAGAGGTTCGGAAGCATTGGACGAAAGATCCTTTGGTCGAGGGTGGTTTTGTTGATTTGATGAAGTATGATGTTAAGGAGGATATGATCAAGCCGACGGAGGATTTGATTAATGGGGATTCTGAGATTATGAAAGAGATTGCGGCGAATGTTAGGGGTTGGGCTGGGAATTGGGACGCGGTTTGGGACAACGTTGTTCTTCGTCAGAAGATTAAGCAGGAGAGTGTTGATTTTGCGGAGAGGATGAAGATGCCGGAGTTGTTGGAGGCTGGATGGACTGTGAAGTCAAATAATGCGTTTCATCAGATTTCTGATAAGGTTAGTAAAGAAATTGGTTTGCCGACGAGTGGGGAGGTTTTTCCGAAGTGGAAAAAGTGGTTAGAGGGTGAGAGTAAGAGGGTGGGGATTTGATTTTTTGTTGAGAGGTTAGTTTTATAAATGTGGAGATATTGGGGAGATTGTCAAGGAGGATGTTGATTTTTTATGGTTGTGGGTTGTTTTGGGGTTGGTTTGTGTTTTGGTTATTGGGGTTTATGTTAGGTTGAGGAGAAGAATAAAAGGGTGTGAAAAGTAGTTTCTATGTTTTGTGTTTCTAATCAGAACATTTAAATACTATCGTAACAAATATGTTACATATGTCACAAAAAGATTATAAGCTTGAAATTGTGGGTAGTTTAATCGGTAATAGTCTTCATGCGAGGGCTTTGGCGAAGAAAATTAAAACAAATCCTATGATGATTTCTCGTAAGATTAAAGAATTGTGTGATTCAAATGTTTTTGATTATAAAGAGGAGGGTAAGAATAAAGTTTATTTTGTCAAAGATACTGCAGAGGCGAGAACGTATATTAATATGGCAGAAAATTATAAGTTGATTAAAATTTTGGAGAGATGCCCCTTTTTAAGATTAGTTGTGGATGAAATTCAGAAAAATAAGAAGATTGGTTTGGCTATTCTTTTTGGTTCTCATGCTAAGGGTTTGGAAAGGAAAGATAGTGATGTTGATATTTACATCGAAACTCTTGACAGGAAAATAAAGAATGGGTTGGAATTGATAGATTCTAAGTTGAGTATTAAGATTGGAAAATATGATAAAAAAAATTTGTTGATTAAAGAGATTGAAAAAAATCATATTATATTAAAAGGGGTGGAGAGGTTTTATGACAAATTTTAAGTTTTTTTTGAAGAGGCTGGAAAAAGAAGGAAGATTAATGTTAGTTGAGCCGAGCGAGGAGATGAAGACGGCTTATTTGGAAACGTCTAAAAAAGATTTTTTTGCGGCAAAGATTTTATTAGATCAGAATCTTCCAGATAAGGCCGTTCCGCATGTTTATTATGGGGTTTATAACTTAGTTTTGGCGCTTTTGTTTAAGATTGGGATAAAGTGCGAAAACCATACGACTTCTATTTTTTTATTAAAAGAGTTGTTTGAATTGGATAATTCTTTTATGGAAAATGCCAAGAAGAAAAGAGTTGATGTTCAGTATTATGTTGATATCGATTTGACAAAAAAAGAGGTTTATGATTTAATTAATCAGGCAGAGGGATTTAGGGATATTTTATTGGATTTTATTTCGAAATTAACTAATGAGGATATTAGATTTTATAGAAATAAATTTATTAAGTTAATTGCTTAGAATGTTAATAAAAAGAAGTGAAAAATGGTGACGACGGATGATATTTTGAAGAAGTATGGCTCGAAGATTGAGGGTCAGATGAAGAATTACGACGGAGGTAGTGGGCAGACGAAAAAGTTTAGTAAAAGTTATAAGAAATTTCAGAAGGAGTCGATACATGAGTTTTCAAGTTATGAGCGATGGTGTAAGAGTCTTGGAAATTTTTTTACCTTAAAGGTTGGAGAGAAGGATAAGGCACAGATTTCGCGAGCAATTGAAATTGCTCATTTGAATGTTAGTCCTTCTGAGGTTGTTGTTTTCTCGACGGTGCTTTTGTTTTTGACAATGTTCGGGGGGATGTTGTTATTTACTGGAATATGGTTAATTAGTGGTGCGTTTTCTTTGATGTTTTTGTTTTTTACTTTTCTTTTTGGTATCTTTTTGTTTCTTTATTCGTCGAAAACTCCCGAGCGTTTAGCGATGAAGTGGCGTTTGAAAGCTTCGTCTCAGATGGTTCCTGCAATTTTGTATATTGTTATTTATATGAA